>NZ_LXJP01000019.1:0-108202 GCF_001728855.1 Pseudomonas sp. AP19
AAAAGGTGCAACGTTTTGCTTGAAGCGGTCAAGGAATTGCCCCCCTTTGGGCCAATGGAAAACGAAAGGTCTCGGATTATGCCATGCCTGGCGCATTTGGGTGCCGCTGGTCAGCATCGTGCGACGTTTGTGCAAAAGCCAGCACGCAGCATAGGCAAGTAACATAGCCGGGTAATATGGCACTTCAACGGCCAGTTGTTGCCTGATGTGTGTCGTTGCAAGTCGATTGTCCGGGAAACCCGCGTTATGCAAACCGCCTATACCGTTCTTATCCTGTTGATGCTGGTCAGCGTTTCGCGTCTTGTCGGGCGTGTGATTCCTCTACCTTTACCCTTGGTGCAGATCGCTGCGGGTGCCTTGTTGGCCTGGCCGACCTTGGGGCTGCATGTGGCGCTGGACCCCGAACTGTTCCTGTTTCTGTTTTTGCCGCCCTTGTTGTTCTCCGATGGCTGGCGCATGCCCAAGCGCGAGTTGTGGCGATTACGCGGTCCGATTCTGACGTTGGCGGTGGGCTTGGTGCTGTTCACCGTGGTCGGCGCTGGCTACTTCATTCATTGGATTTTGCCGGCGATCCCGTTGCCGGTGGCCTTCGCCCTCGCCGCGGTTCTATCACCGACGGATTCTGTGGCGGTGTCAGCCATTGCTCAAAATCGTTTGCCCAAGCCGCTGATGCACATGCTCCAGGGCGAAGCGTTGATGAACGATGCCTCGGGGCTGGTGACCTTCAAGTTCGCCCTGGCGGCGGCATTGACCGGCGTGTTCTCCCTGGCGGATGCCAGCCTGACCTTCGTGCTGGTTGCCGTGGGTGGCCTGGCGGTGGGCGTGGCACTGAGCTGGCTGGTCGGCCGGCTGCGCACATGGATGATCGCGCGGGGCTGGGACGACCCGGCCACTCACGTGGTGTTCATGTTGCTGCTGCCGTTTGCCGCCTATGTATTGGCTGAACGCCTGGGGGCCTCGGGCATTCTCTCGGCGGTGGCGGCGGGCATGATGCAAAGCTGGCTCGACCTGTTGCCACGCCAGACCAGTACACGTTTGCTCAACCGCAGTGTCTGGTCGCTGCTCGAGTTTGCGTTCAACGGGCTGATCTTCCTGCTGTTGGGCCTGCAACTGCCCGACATCATCAAGGCCGTGGTCAGCCATGAGCCGACGCTGTGGCCCGCCTTGTTGTATCGCTGCATGGAGGTGGTGGCGATCTTCCTGGTGCTGGTGGTGCTGCGCTTTATCTGGGTGCAGAGCATCTGGCGACTGTCAGGCCTGCTGCGTCGATTACGTGGGAAAAGCGAACTGACCCTGGTGCCGACCGCCCGTTCCTGCTGGCTGCTGACCGTCGGTGGTGTGCGTGGGGCGGTGACCCTGGCGGGTGTGATGTCGGTGCCTTTGCTGCTGGCGCCGGGGCAGGATTTTCCTGAGCGTGACCTGCTGATTTTCATCGCGGCCGGCGTGATTCTGCTGTCATTGATCGCCGCCTGTATCGCCCTGCCGTTGCTGTTGCGCGGCATCGAACAGAGCCCCGACGAAAAGCGTCATAACGAGGTGCGTGAGGCGTGGAAAAAGACCGCCGTGGCGGCAATCCATGCCCTTGAAGCTGAAGAGCCGGCAGAGACCGAAACCCAGGACGCTGCCCAGGCGGCGTTGGCCGCTGAGCTCAAGGCGCGGCTGATGTCGGAATATCGCCATCAATTGGAGGTGTTCAACGACTCCGCCGAAGCCCAGGCGCTGGCGCAGCAGATGGACCAGTTGGAGCGCAAGTTGCGGCTCAAGGCCCTGCGCGCGCAGCGCTTGGAGTTGTACAGCCTGAGTCGCCATCATCAGATTGGTGATGATGTACTTCGAGAAGTATTGGCGGACCTGGACATGAGTGAAGCGAACTTGGGCAGTATTAAATAACTCAGGTGTTGATCATCGCCCGGATCGAGGTGTTCAGCAGTTTTCCGAAGAGTGAATTATCCGCTGGGTAGAGTGACTGCATGAAGCGCTTATCGCCCTCGGACAGGTGTCTGTTGGGCGGGACAGGTTTGCCGTTGCTGAGCCATGAGGCGGGAAATCGGTAGTGCATGATGGAGTTCTGATCGTAGGGCGAGACGCTTACTTTATCGTGCGTAAGTTTCTGAAGGATGTTGTGATCGGCTTGCCATGGGGATTTTCCCCGCGCCTCATAATCCTCATAAATCTGTTGTTCATTGAATGCCAATGGTTGATCAGGGTGCTGGTGTTCATGCTTCAAACCCAGGGCATGCCCGAACTCATGCTGGATCGTGGCCGCGATGTTGGCCGGCGAGCCCTTAAAGCCAATGCTCATTGTGGGAGTAGGCTGCGCTACTTTTTTGGCATCGGTGCCCACCTTTGACCATGCGCTACTGGCGTGATTGTTCGCGATGATTCTGATGTCGCCGTTGGCGGTATCAACAAATTTGAAGTAGAGATTGGTGTGGGGCGCCCACTGATTAATGTTGTGCTTTACCCACTTCTTTTGTTCTTGCGTCATGTTCAACAAAGCAATGTTCAAAACTGAATGTTGAGGCCATGTTTTGGCGGGATCCGCTACGCCGCGTTTATTTCTGATGAGGGCGGGGTGTGGGGGTTCGACGGCGTCGGCTGGCGCGTCGTGCACAGCATAGGCAGGCGCGTAATGGGCCGGGATTGGAAACGTCATGGGGGTTCACCGAAGCGTTGAAGTGAGATCAGCTTGGGTGGGGTTTTCACGGATTTCTGTTCCGGAATTTGGGTTTCCGGATGAGTCGGTAACGGCCGCCCCCGCGGTGCGGAGGCGGCACCTCGATCAACCGCGGCGCTGGATAAAGTCGCGAATCCGCTCGGCGGCTTCCACGCATTCGGCCAGTGGTGCAACCAGCGCCATGCGCACACGCCCTGCGCCTGGGTTGAAACCATCAACTTCACGCGACAGGTACGAGCCCGGCACGACGGTCACGTGTTCTTCAACGAACAAGTCCCGGCAGAACGCGGCGTCATCACCTTCGATATTCGGCCACAGGTAGAAACCGCCGTCCGGGTTTTGCACATCCATGACCGGCTTGAGAATCGCCAGCACGGCGTCGAACTTTTCCCGGTAGAGGTCACGGTTGGCCTGCACGTGGGCTTCGTCCTGCCAGGCGGCAATGCTTGCCAGCTGGGTTTGCACCGGCATCGCGCAGCCGTGATAGGTGCGGTACAGCAGGAACGCCTTGAGGATATCGGCGTCGCCGGCGACAAAACCGGAGCGCAGGCCCGGCAGGTTGGAGCGTTTGGACAGGCTGTGGAACACCACGCAGCGCTTGAAGTCCTGGCGGCCCAGTTCGACGCAGGCACTCAGCAGGCCCGGCGGCGGGGTTTGTTCGTCGAAGTACAGTTCGCTGTAGCACTCGTCGGCGGCGATCACGAAGTCGTATTCGTCGGCCAGGGCGATGAGTTTTTTCAGGGTGTCTACCGGGATCAGTGCGCCGGTCGGGTTGCCCGGGGAGCACAGGAACAGGATCTGGCAACGTTTCCAGATGTCCGGTGACACCGCGTCGAAATCCGGGTTGAAACCGTTGGCGTCAAGGCACGGCAGGTAGTGCGGCTTGGCCCCGGCCAGGAACGCCGCGCCTTCGTAGATCTGGTAGAACGGATTCGGGCTCACCACCAGCGCATCTTCACCGCGATTAACCACGGTTTGAGTGAAGGCAAACAGCGCCTCGCGGGTGCCGTTGACCGGCAGGATATTGCGCGCCGGGTCCAGCCAGCCGTTGGGCACGTTGAAGCGGCGTTCACACCAGGCGCCGATAGCCTCGCGCAGCGCCGGGATGCCCAGGGTGGTCGGGTACACCGCCATCTGGTCGAGGTTGCTGCTCAGCGCTTGGGCCACGAATGCCGGGGATGTGTGCTTAGGCTCGCCGATGGACAGTGCGATCGGACGCTTGCTCGGGTTCGGTGTGACGCTGCCGAGCAGGGCGCGCAGTTTCTCGAACGGGTAGGGCTGCAGCTGGTTCAGGGCGTTGTTCATCGCAAATCTCGTCAAATTCGGTTGGAAGCATGCGGTCTGTTAGGCAAAGCAATTCAAGTGTGGGAGCGCGCTTGCTCGCGAAAGCGCGATGTCAGCCACTGTAGATGTCGACTGCAGCACTGCATTCGCGCGCAGGCCCGCTGTCACCCAAGCCTGCCCATACAGTCAAATTGAGTGTTCATATCGTCAGTCTGGACAGCTCGACGCCGGGTTCCTGGGTCACGCTCAATTGCTGCACGATCGCTGCCTGTAAACGCAGGCACAGCTCCGGGTCGGACAATGGCTGATTATCGGCATCGGTAATGAAGAACACGTCTTCCACGCGCTCGCCGAGGGTCGCAATCTTGGCGTTTTGCAGCGACAGGTCGAACTCCAGGAATATCCCGCCGATTCGCGCCAGCAAGCCTGGGCGATCCGGTGCGCTGAGTTCCAACACCGTCACGGGGCGCTGGGCGTCGTTGGAAATGGTCACCTGGGGCGCAAAGGCGAAGTGCTTGAGCTGGCGCGGCACTCGGCGCTGGATGATGGTCGGGTAGTCGTCCGGGTTGCGCAGGGCTTCGGTGAGGCCTTCGCGGATCTTTTTCACCCGTGCCGGGTTGTCGCCGATCGAGTCGCCGTCGGTATCAAGCACGATATAGGTGTCGAGGGTGAACTGGCTGCTTGAGGTGATGACCCGCGCGTCGTGGATGTTCAAGTTGAGCTGGTCCATGGCGGCCACCGTCACGGCGAAGAAGTCGTGCTGGTCGGGCGCGTAGATGAAGATCTGCGTGCCGCCCTCGAATTCGCGTTGGGTGGTTTCCTTGATCAGCACCAGCGGCCCGCCATCGGCCGGCTGCTGCAGGATCGCATCACTGTGCCAGGCCACGTCGCCTGCGGTATGACGCAGGAAGTAATCGTCACCCAGTTGCGACCACAACTGCTCGACATCGTCCGGATCGTTGCCGCCGCGCACGAGGATATCCAAGGCCGCGCTTTGCGTGCGGCGGATCTGCTCTTCGCGGTCCACCGGGTTTTCCAGGCCACGGCGCAGCGCGCGTTTGGTCTCGGTGTAGAGCTGGCGCAGCAGGCTGGCGCGCCAGGAGTTCCACAGCGTCGGGTTGGTGGCGTTGATGTCGGAGACGGTCAGCACATAGAGATAGTCGAGACGGGTTTCATCACCGACGATCCCGGCGAAATCGTGGATCACCTGCGGGTCGGACAAGTCCTTGCGTTGGGCGGTCGTCGACATCACCAAGTGGTTCTGCACCAGCCATACGATCAGGCGGCTGTCCCACAGTGGCAGTTGATGGCGCTGGCAGAACGCCTCGGCATCGACCGCGCCGATCTCCGAGTGGTCGCCATGACGGCCTTTGCCGATGTCGTGGTACAGGCCCGCCAGGTAAATCAGCTCGGGCTTGGGCAGCTTGGCCATAAGCTTACTGGCCAGCGGGAATTTCTCCGACACCTGGGTGTACTGCAACTTACGCAGGTGTTTGATCAAGTTCAGGGTGTGAGCGTCCACGGTGTAGATGTGGAACAGGTCGTGCTGCATCTGCCCGACGATAAAGCCGAACTCCGGCAGGTACCGCCCGAGGATGCCGTAACGGTTCATCCGCCGCAGGTTGCGGTGGATGCCGATCTTGCATTTGAACAGCTCGATAAACAGGCTGGTGTTGCGAATGTCGTTGCGAAAGTCGTCGTCGATCAGGTGCCGGTTTTCCCGCAGCAGGCGGATGGTATCGGCACGGACGCCTTTGATTTCCGGCTGCTGGGCCATCAGCACGAAGATTTCCAGCATGGCGAACGGCGTGCGATGGAACACGTTGTCGTTGCGCGCCTCGATATAGCCGTCGTGCAACTGGAAGCGTGAGTTGATCGGCTGCGGCGGTGCTTCGTCTTCGGGGGCCAGGATCACCTCTTCGAAGTGCTGGATAATCAGGTCGCTGAGCTGGGCAATGCTCATGACCACCCGGTAATACTGCTGCATGAAGCTCTCGATGCTGGTTTTTGCATCTTCGCCTTCAAACCCCAGCAGGGTGGCGATGGAGCGCTGATGGTCGAACAGCAAGCGGTCTTCGGAACGCCCGGCGAGCATGTGCAGGGCGTAGCGCACCTTCCACAGGAACTCCTGGGACGACGCCAGCAGTGCGTTTTCGCTTTCTACCAGGAAGCCCTCACCGGCGAGTGCGCGCAGGTTCAGGGTGCCGTATTGGCGACGGGCAACCCACAGGATCGTCTGGATATCCCGCAGCCCGCCCGGCGAGCCTTTGACGTTGGGCTCCAGGTTGTATTCGGTGTCATTGTATTTGTGGTGCCGGGCTTTCTGTTCGGCACGCTTGGCCAGGAAGAAGTCCTTGCTCGGCCACATGTGCGCGGTACTGGTGACTTCCAGCATGCGCTGGCGCAGGCGTTCTGGGCCCGCGACGGTGCGGCTTTCCATCAGGTTGGTGATAACCGTCAGGTCGGCGCGAGCCTCTTCGGCGCATTCGTCCACCGAGCGCACGCTTTGGCCGACTTCCAGGCCAATGTCCCACAGCAACGTCAGAAAACGCTCGATGGAATCGCGAAAGATCTCATGATCGGCGCTGTCCAGCAGGATCAGCAGGTCGATGTCGGAGTAGGGGTGCAGTTCGCCGCGGCCATAACCGCCGACCGCCACCAGGGCGATATCGGCGTCTTCACTCCAGCTGAACTGTTCCCAGGCTTTTTGCAGGATGTTGTCGACGAACCAGGCGCGGTCCTCGATCAGCCGACGAATGTCCCGGCCGCTGCGAAAGCGCTCGTCGAGCACCTCGCGGGCCTGGCGGATAGCCTTCTTGAAGGCGGCAATGGGGCTTGCCTTCAGTGCCAGTTCGGCCTGGAACTGGCCGCGGTCGAAGAGTTCGGGATCCACCTGGGGCATCGATCGGCTTTCCTTTCTATCTATTCAGTCAGTCACAGGGTTGCTGGGGAAAACCGAGGCAACATTTTTAAGCCGAAACGCGTGGGATCGTATCGTCTGCGCGCAACGTGAAGATCTCATAGCCGGTGTCGGTGACCAGCAGGGTGTGTTCCCACTGGGCCGACAGCTTGCGGTCCTTGGTGATGGCGGTCCAACCGTCGCCCAGCACCTTGGTGTCAGCCTTGCCTTGGTTGATCATCGGCTCGATGGTGAAGGTCATGCCCGCTTTCAGTTCCATGCCGGTGCCGGCGCGGCCGTAGTGCAGGATCTGCGGCTCTTCGTGAAACACTTTACCGATGCCATGGCCACAGAATTCGCGGACCACCGAGAAACCGTTCTTTTCAGCGTGCTTCTGGATCACTTCACCGATATCGCCCAGGCGGCAGCCGGGTTTTACGATCTCGATAGCCTTGTACATGCATTCCTGGGTGACCTGGGACAGGCGTTCGGCCCAGACTGGCACGGTACCAACGTGGAACATGCGGCTGGTGTCGCCGTGATAGCCATCTTTGATCACGGTGACGTCGATGTTCAGGGTGTCGCCGTCCTTCAACGGTTTATCGCCCGGAATACCATGGCAGACCACGTGGTTGATCGACGTGCAGATCGACTTGGGGAAGCCCTTGTAGTTGAGCGGGGCAGGAATGGCTTTTTGCACGTCGACTATATAGTCGTGGCAGATACGGTCCAGGGCCTCGGTGGTGACGCCCGGCTTGACGTGTTCGGCAATCATTTCCAGCACGTCGGCAGCCAGTTTGCCAGCAACGCGCATGCCTGCGATGTCTTCGGCGGTTTTCAAGGTAACGGTCATACAGGTTCTCTCTAGCGCGACGCGCTGAAATCAATACGGTTTACGGGCGTGCGACAAAAGGTTACAGAATTCGCACAAGCCCCAAAAAACGTGATTCTAACAGACGCGGGCGGCAAATCATGAGCGTCTGACGATCGCTTCTCTCTATAAGGTGGGGGCATATTGGCTCTATTCAAAGGCTTGCGCAAAAGCCGAAGACGGCAAATGTGATTGCGGGTTTCGTTTTCGTCCTTCATGTGGTATAAAATGCGCCGCTTTCCGGGGATGCCCCGTAGAGCTTAAATCCACACACGTGTCGACACGATGACCTGGGTGCCGGAGGCGAATGCCGCTGGTTGGTCATTGGGATACGTGGAGGCCAAACCCGACTTATTAAGGAACTATCATGTCCCAAGTCAACATGCGCGATATGCTGAAGGCCGGTGTGCACTTCGGTCACCAGACCCGTTACTGGAACCCGAAAATGGGTAAGTACATTTTCGGCGCGCGTAACAAGATCCACATCATCAACCTTGAAAAAACCCTGCCAATGTTCAACGAAGCGCTGACTTTCGTAGAGCGTCTGGCCCAGGGCAAAAACAAGATTCTGTTCGTCGGCACCAAGCGTTCCGCTGGCAAGATCGTTGCTGAAGAAGCAGCACGTTGCGGTTCGCCGTACGTCGATCACCGCTGGTTGGGCGGCATGCTGACCAACTTCAAAACCATCCGTGCTTCCATCAAGCGTCTGCGTGACCTTGAAGTGCAAGCCGAAGACGGTACTTTCGCCAAGCTGACCAAGAAAGAGGCGCTGATGCGCACTCGCGACCTGGAAAAGCTCGATCGTTCCCTGGGTGGTATCAAGGACATGGGCGGTCTGCCTGACGCACTGTTCGTTATCGACGTTGATCACGAGCGCATCGCGATCACCGAAGCCAACAAGCTGGGCATCCCGGTTATCGGCGTAGTCGATACCAACAGCAGCCCGGAAGGCGTTGACTACATCATCCCAGGCAACGATGACGCAATCCGCGCTATCCAGCTGTACATGGGTTCGATGGCTGACGCTGTAATCCGTGGCCGCAACCACGTTGCTGGTGGTACCGAGCAGTTCGTTGAAGAAGCTCCGGTAGCCGCAGCTGAGTAATTGACGCCCTGGCGTTGACTCAGTAAGCAAAAAGGGGGCTTGGCCCCCTTTTTGCCACCTCGAAAACCATTTGTTGGCGCCCACTTGTGGCAGCGCATCATTGCTCTGTAACGTGCAGCGGCCTACAACGGAGATTCGGGAAGAATTGATCGCCCGTTTGATCGGGTGGAATGGTTGAAAACCTATCCAAGAGGATTTTGAAATGGCAGAGATTACTGCAGCGTTGGTTAAAGAACTGCGTGAGCGTACCGGCGAAGGCATGATGGATTGCAAAAAGGCCTTGACCAAGGCCGGCGGCGACATCGAAAAAGCCATTGATGACATGCGTGCTTCCGGCGCCATCAAGGCTGCCAAGAAAGCAGGCAACGTTGCTGCTGAAGGCGCTATCGCTCTGGTTGAAGACGGTAAAGCCGCAGTTCTGCTGGAAGTGAACTCGCAGACCGACTTCCTGGCTCTGCAGGACGACTTCAAGGCGTTCGTTGCTGCCAGCGTCAAAAAAGCATTCGACGACAAGCTGACCACCGTTGAGCCGTTGATCGAAGCTCAAGAAGCTGACCGTCTGGTACTGGTCGGCAAGGTTGGCGAAAACGTCAACATCCGTCGCCTGGCTCGCATCGAAGGTGATGTGGTTGGTGGCTACCTGCACGGCAACAAAATCGGCGTTGTGGTTGCCCTGAAAGGCGGCGACGTTGAACTGGCTAAAGACATCGCTATGCACGTAGCGGCCAGCAACCCTGAATTCCTGCTGCCATCGGAAGTCTCCGCTGACGCAATCGAACGCGAAAAAGCCGTGTTCCTGAGCCTCAACGCTGACAAGATCGCCGGCAAGCCGGAAAACATCGTTGAAAACATGATCAAAGGCCGTATCAGCAAGTTCCTGGCTGAAGCGAGCCTGGTTGAGCAGGCGTTCGTCAAGAACCCTGAAATCAAGGTTGGCGAACTGGCCAAGAAAGCCGGTGCTGAAATCGTTTCCTTCACTTACTACAAAGTAGGCGAAGGCATCGAGAAGCCGGTCGACAACTTCGCTGAAGAAGTTGCTGCCCAGCTGGCTGCCGCCAAGCAATAAGACAGTTTTCAACTGTCGCCCGAAAGAGGCTGCCCGCTCACGCGCGCAGCCTCTTTTCAAATGGGAAGGCCAATTTTATTTGGTTTCCTTTCGGAACTGGCTTACAAAGCCGTGTTCCGATGGCGCTGTGATAGCGTCCAGCTAGAGTGAACGCAAGCCGTAAACGGCTCGCAAAGAATTTTTAAAAAATACGCCGCAGGAGAGATTCGCAATGGCTCAGCAGGGCAGTGGTTATCAGGCTCGCTATAAACGCATTCTACTCAAGCTTAGCGGCGAGGCCCTGATGGGCTCGGAAGAGTTCGGGATCGATCCCAAGGTGCTCGACCGCATGGCACTGGAAGTCGGCCAACTGGTTGGTATCGGTGTCCAGGTCGGCCTGGTGATCGGCGGTGGTAACCTGTTCCGCGGCGCGGCACTGAGTGCTGCGGGTATGGATCGGGTGACCGGCGACCACATGGGGATGCTGGCCACTGTGATGAACGCCCTGGCCATGCGTGACGCTTTGGAGCGTGCCAATATCTCGGCAATCGTGATGTCGGCTATTTCCATGGTCGGCGTGACCGATCACTATGATCGCCGCAAAGCCATGCGCCACCTCAACGCCAAAGAAGTGGTGATCTTCGCTGCCGGTACCGGCAACCCATTTTTCACCACGGATTCGGCTGCTTGCCTGCGCGCCATCGAAATCGATGCTGACGTAGTGCTCAAAGCCACCAAGGTGGACGGTGTATACACCGCAGACCCATTCAAAGACCCGCATGCCGAGAAGTTCGATCATCTGACCTACGATGAAGTACTGGATCGCAAGCTGGGCGTGATGGACCTGACGGCTATTTGCCTGTGCCGCGACCACAAGATGCCGCTGCGCGTATTTAACATGAACAAGCCCGGTGCCCTGCTGAATATCGTACACGGCGGCGCGGAAGGGACTCTGATCGAGGAAGGCCAACAATGATCAACGAAATCAAGAAAGACGCCCAAGCGCGTATGCAGAAATCCCTGGACTCTCTGAGCCACGCATTTGGCCAGATTCGTACCGGCAAGGCGCACCCTAGCATCCTGGGTAGCGTGATGGTGCCGTACTACGGCACGGACACCTCCATCACCCAAGTGGCCAATATCACCGTAAAAGACTCGCGCACCCTGCAAGTCGTAGCCTTTGAGCGCAACATGCTCGCGGCGGTCGACAAGGCGATTCAGAGCGCCGGCCTGAACCTCAACCCGACCAACCTGGGCGAGTTGCTGCTGATCTCCATGCCAGCTCTGACTGAAGAAACCCGCAAGGGCTTCACCAAGCAGGCGCGCAGCGCAGCGGAAGATGCACGTGTTGCTGTGCGCAACATCCGTCGCGATGCCCTGGGCGAGCTGAAGAAGCTGGTCAAGGACAAGGAAATCAGCGAAGACGAAGAGCGCCGTGCGGCGGCTGACATCCAGAAGCTGACCGACAAGGCTGAAGCTGATATCGATGCGGCCACCAAGCAAAAAGAAGCGGACTTGATGGCCGTATAAGGGTCAGGACGCCTTCATGGAAAAGACCAAGCAGACTGTGCCCTCCGCGGTGCCGCGCCATGTCGCGATCATCATGGATGGGAATAATCGCTGGGCGAAAAAACGCTTTATGCCGGGTGTTGCCGGGCATAAAGCGGGTGTCGATGCAGTGCGCGCCGTGATTGAGGTGTGCGCTGAGGCCAAGGTCGAAGTGTTGACTCTGTTTGCGTTCTCCAGTGAGAACTGGCAACGGCCGGCCGAAGAAGTCAGCGCCTTGATGGACCTGTTCTTCAAAGCCTTGCGTCGTGAGGCCAAGCGTCTCAACGACAACAACATCAGCCTGCGTATCATTGGTGATCGCTCGCGGTTCCACCCGGAACTGCAAGCGGCCATGCGCGAAGCCGAGGCCATCACCGCAGGCAGCGACCGCTTTGTGTTGCAAATTGCAGCCAACTACGGTGGTCAGTGGGATATCGCCCAGGCTGCACAGCGCCTTGCTCGCGAAGTCCAGGCCGGGCATTTGCGGCCCGACGACATTACGCCCGAACTGTTGCAAACCTGCCTGGTAACCGGCGACCTGCCGTTGCCAGATTTGTGCATCCGTACCGGCGGCGAGCACCGCATCAGCAATTTCCTGCTGTGGCAGCTGGCCTACACCGAGCTGTACTTCTCCGACCTGTTCTGGCCGGACTTCAAACACGATGCCATGCGTAATGCGCTGGCCGATTTCGCTTCCCGTCAGCGTCGCTTCGGTAAAACGAGCGAGCAGATCGAAGCTGGAGCCCGGGTTTAATGCTTAAACAACGAATCATCACGGCACTGATCCTGCTGCCGATTGCCCTGTGCGGTTTTTTCCTGCTCGACGGATCCAGCTTTGCGCTGTTTATCGGCCTGGTGGTGACCTTGGGTGCCTGGGAGTGGGCGCGCCTGGCAGGCTTCAACGGCCAATTGCCGCGTGTGGTATACGCCGCGGTTGTGGCGCTGCTGCTGTTCCTGATGCATACCTTGTCGAGTACCGTCGTGCCTTGGGTTTTAGGGGCTGCGGTGCTGTGGTGGGCGCTCGCGACCTTCCTGGTGCTCACGTATCCGCGCACCAGTGCTCAGTGGTCCAGTGTTGCCAGTAAACTGGTTATTGGCTTGTTGATCCTGCTGCCGGCCTGGCAAGGCTTGGTGGAAATCAAGAATTCGCCGATGGGTAACTGGTTGATCATGGCCGTGATGGTGTTGGTGTGGGGTGCCGATATTGGTGCCTATTTCTCCGGCCGTGCCTTCGGCAAGCGCAAGCTGGCACCTGCCGTCAGCCCGGGCAAGAGCTGGGAGGGCGTTTATGGCGGCCTGGCGCTGACGTTGCTGATCACGCTGGTGGTCGGTGTTGTGCGCGACTGGTCGCTGAGCGAAATCCTGCTGGCGTTGTTGGGGACGGCAATCGTGGTGTTTATTTCGGTGGTCGGTGACCTTACTGAAAGCATGTTCAAGCGGCAGGCCGGGATCAAGGACAGCAGCAACCTGCTGCCAGGCCATGGCGGCGTGCTGGACCGAATCGACAGCCTCACCGCTGCGATTCCGATTTTTGCCGTGCTGTTGTGGATGACGGCTTCGTGAGCCGCCTGCAGCAGGTGACCGTGCTGGGCGCGACCGGGTCGGTCGGGCTGAGTACGCTGGATGTGATCGCGCGCCACCCTGACCGCTATCAAGTGTTTGCCCTGACCGGCTTTACGCGGTTGAGCGAGTTGCTGGCCCTGTGTGTGCGCCACGCGCCACGTTTCGCGGTAGTGCCTGAAGCAACGGCTGCTCGCGGCTTGCAGGATGATCTGCGGGCCGCTGGCCTTGCCACGCAAGTCTTGGTGGGCGAGGAGGGCTTGTGCCAGGTGTCGTCCGATGCCGAGGTGGATACCGTCGTGGCAGCCATTGTCGGGGCGGCGGGTTTGCGTCCGACACTGGCGGCGGTAGATGCTGGCAAAAAGATTTTGCTGGCCAATAAAGAGGCGCTGGTCATGTCCGGCACACTCTTTATGCAGGCGGTACGCAAGAGCGGCGCGGTGTTGCTGCCGCTCGACAGTGAGCACAACGCGATCTTTCAGTGCATGCCCGGTGATTTCGCCCGCGGCTTGAGCCAGGTTGGCGTTCGACGGATTCTCCTTACGGCTTCTGGTGGTCCGTTCCGTCAAACTCCGCTGGCTGATCTTGAACATGTCTCGCCTGACCAGGCCTGCGCGCACCCGAACTGGTCCATGGGGCGCAAAATCTCCGTGGATTCGGCGAGCATGATGAACAAGGGCCTGGAGTTGATCGAGGCGTGCTGGTTGTTCGATGCGCGGCCTGATCAGGTCGAGGTGGTGATTCATCCGCAAAGTGTGATTCATTCCCTGGTCGACTACGTCGACGGTTCGGTGTTGGCGCAGTTGGGTAATCCTGACATGCGTACGCCGATTGCCAACGCGTTGGCTTGGCCGGAGCGGATTGACTCCGGCGTTGCACCGTTGGATTTGTTCGCCATTGCTCGCCTGGACTTCGAGGCGCCGGATGAGCAACGCTTCCCGTGCCTGCGTCTGGCCCGGCAAGCGGCCGAGGCGGGTAACAGCGCACCGGCCATGCTCAATGCGGCCAACGAAGTGGCTGTGGCAGCGTTTCTCGAGCAGCGCATCCGTTTTCCGCAGATCGCGAGTATCATCGAAGACGTATTGAGTCTTGAGCCTGTCGTGGCTGTGAATGATTTGGGGGCAGTGTTCGAGGCCGATGCAAAGGCCCGTACCCTGGCCGGAGCATGGTTGAACCGCAACGTGCGTTAGTCTGTGGGGCAGGTTTTAGCCTTCAGGTACTGGATTGGAATGCGGAGAAATTAGATGAGTGCGCTCTACATGATTGTCGGCACCCTGGTTGCTCTGGGTGTGCTGGTTACCTTCCACGAATTCGGCCACTTTTGGGTGGCGCGTCGTTGCGGCGTCAAGGTATTGCGCTTTTCCGTCGGTTTCGGCATGCCGTTGTTGCGTTGGCACGACCGTCGTGGCACCGAGTTTGTGATTGCCGCGATTCCGCTTGGCGGCTACGTCAAGATGCTCGACGAGCGCGAAGGTGAAGTGCCGGCAGATCAAGTGGACCAGTCCTTCAATCGCAAGACCGTTCGTCAGCGCATCGCTATTGTTGCCGCCGGCCCGATCGCCAACTTCCTGTTGGCGATGGTGTTCTTCTGGGTCTTGGCCATGTTGGGCAGCCAACAGGTCCGCCCGGTGATTGGGGCGGTCGAGGCGGGCAGCATGGCGGCCAAGGCTGGTCTGGTCGCTGGGCAGGAAATTGTTTCCATTGATGGCGAACCGACCACTGGCTGGGGTGCTGTCAATTTGCAATTGGTGCGCCGCATGGGTGAAAGCGGCACCATCAATGTGGTGGTGCGCGATCAGGACTCCACCACCGAAACGCCGCGTGAATTGGCGCTCGACCACTGGCTCAAGGGTGCGGATGAGCCTGATCCGATCAAGTCCCTGGGGATTCGCCCATGGCGTCCAGCGTTGCCGCCGGTGCTTGCCGAGCTCGATTCGAAAGGCCCGGCCCAGGCCGCAGGTCTGAAAACCGGCGATCGCTTGCTGGCGCTTGATGGCCAGGCACTGGGCGACTGGCAACAGGTGGTCGACCTGGTGCGTGTACGGCCTGATACCAAAATTGTGCTGAAAGTTGAGCGCGATGGTGCTCAAATCGACGTCCCTGTAACCTTGTCGGTTCGCGGGGAAGCCAAGGCGGCCGGGGGTTACCTGGGTGCTGGGGTGAAAGGTGTCGAGTGGCCGCCCTCGATGGTGCGGGAGGTCAGCTTCGGGCCGTTGGCCGCGATTGGCGAGGGTGCAAAGCGCACTTGGACCATGAGTGTGCTGACCCTCGAATCGCTCAAGAAGATGTTGTTCGGCGAGCTCTCGGTAAAAAACTTGAGTGGGCCGATAACCATTGCTAAAGTGGCGGGCGCTTCTGCCCAGTCGGGTGTCGCGGATTTCCTGAATTTCCTGGCTTATCTGAGTATTAGCCTTGGAGTTCTGAATTTGCTGCCCATTCCAGTACTGGATGGGGGGCATCTGTTGTTTTATCTGGTCGAGTGGGTGCGTGGTCGCCCCTTGTCGGATCGGGTGCAGGGTTGGGGGATACAGATCGGTATCAGTTTGGTGGTCGGGGTGATGTTGTTAGCTCTGGTCAACGATCTGGGACGACTGTAACGCTTCGCTGAATTGCGAATCTGCCGCATTTTGCGGCAGTTTGTTTATTGCCAGTTGGAATAAGAAAGGACTTCATGAAACGTCTGCTGCTAACTGCGGTTCTCACCGTATTGATGATCGCCGAAGTTCACGCCGAGTCCTTCACTATCTCCGATATTCGCGTCAACGGCCTCCAGCGGGTTTCCGCCGGTAGCGTCTTTGGTGCCTTGCCGTTGAACGTCGGGGAACAGGCGGATGATCGTCGCCTGGTGGAATCCACTCGTGCGCTGTTCAAAACCGGGTTCTTTCAAGATATCCAACTGGGTCGCGAAGGCAACGTCCTGGTCATCACTGTCGTTGAGCGACCTTCCGTCGCCAGTATCCAGATCGAGGGTAACAAGGCGATCTCTACTGAAGACTTGATGAAGGGCCTCAAGCAATCCGGCCTGGCCGAGGGCGAGATCTTCCAGCGCGCCACCCTTGAGGGTGTGCGTAACGAACTGCAACGCCAGTACGTTGCCCAGGGCCGCTACTCTGCGACCGTGGAAACTGAAGTGATCCCGCAGCCTCGTAACCGTGTCGGCCTCAAGGTCAACATCAACGAAGGCACCGTGGCGGCGATCCAGCACATCAACGTGGTCGGCAACACCAAGTTCGCCGATGACGACCTGATCGACCTGTTCGAGCTCAAGACCACCAACTGGTTGTCGTTCTTCAAGAACGATGACAAGTACGCCCGTGAAAAACTGTCCGGTGACCTGGAGCGTCTGCGTTCCTACTACCTGGACCGTGGCTATATCAACATGGATATCGCTTCGACCCAGGTCTCCATCACCCCGGATAAAAAACACGTCTACATTACTGTCAACGTCAACGAAGGCGAGAAGTACACCGTTCGTGACGTGAAGCTCAGCGGCGACCTGAAAGTCCCTGAAGACCAGGTCAAGTCCCTGTTGCTGGTGCAGAAAGATCAGGTGTTCTCGCGCAAGCTGATGACCACCACCTCCGAGCTGATCACCCGACGTCTGGGTAACGAAGGCTACACCTTCGCCAACGTCAACGGCGTGCCTACCCCGCACGATGAAGACCACACAGTGGACATCACCTTCGTTGTCGACCCGGGCAAACGTGCCTACGTGAACCGCATCAACTTCCGTGGCAACACCAAGTCTGCGGACGAAGTGCTGCGTCGTGAAATGCGTCAGATGGAAGGTGGCTGGGCGTCGACTTACCTGATCGACCAGTCCAAGACCCGTCTTGAGCGCCTGGGCTTCTTCAAGGAAGTCAACGTCGAAACCCCGGCCGTACCGGGTGTGGATGACCAGGTTGACGTGAACTACGCCGTAGAAGAGCAAGCGTCGGGTTCGATCACCGCCAGCGTCGGTTTCGCACAGAGTGCCGGCCTTATCCTCGGTGGTTCGATTACCCAGAACAACTTCCTTGGTACCGGTAACAAGGTCTCCATCGGCCTGACCCGAAGCGAATACCAGAGCCGCTATAACTTCGGTTATGTCGACCCCTACTGGACAGCTGACGGTGTGAGCCTGGGCTACAACGCCTTCTACCGCACCACCGACTACAAAGACCTCAACGTTGACGTTGCAAGCTATGCGATCGACAGCCTCGGTGCCGGTGTCAATATCGGTTACCCGATCAGCGAGACTTCGCGCTTGACCTTCGGCTTTACCGCGCAGCAGGACAAGATCAAGACGGGTGTGTACACCACGGATGAGATCTTCGACTTCGTGCGCCGAGAAGGTGATCAGTTCCTGAACTTCAAGGCTTCGGTCGGTTGGTCGGAATCCACCCTGAACAAAGGTGTGCTGGCAACCCGTGGTCATTCGCAAAGCCTGACTGCAGAAGCCACCACGCCGGGCAGCGACCTGTCGTTCTTCAAGCTCGACTACCGTGGCCAGTTGTTCCAGCCGCTGAGCGATAACTACACCATGCGCCTGCACACTGAGCTGGGGTATGGCGATGGTTATGGTTCGACCAGTGGGTTGCCGTTCTACGAGAACTACTATGCGGGCGGTTTCAACTCGGTCCGTGGCTTCAAGGACAGTACCCTGGGCCCACGTGGTACCCCGAGCCGTGGTCAAGCGGTAACCGGTAACCAAGGCACTACCGTTGACTCCAACAATGACCCTCTGGCATTCGGTGGTAACGTGCTGATCCAGGGTGGTGCGGAGCTTCTGTTCCCGCTGCCGTTCGTCAAGGATCAGCGTTCGTTGCGGACCTCGCTGTTCTGGGACGTGGGTAACGTGTTCGACTCCAAGTGCCAGCAGATCACCAACCCGAGT
This sequence comes from Pseudomonas sp. AP19, assembly GCF_001728855.1. Taxonomy (NCBI): domain Bacteria; kingdom Pseudomonadati; phylum Pseudomonadota; class Gammaproteobacteria; order Pseudomonadales; family Pseudomonadaceae; genus Pseudomonas; species Pseudomonas sp. AP19. Next base: position 17,866 of record NZ_LXJP01000019.1, read on the forward strand.
GGCGTGAAGTCGCAGACTGAGTGTAACGATATCAGCCTGAGCAACCTCGCCAGCTCCGTAGGTGTGGGTGTCACTTGGGTGACCGCGCTTGGCCCATTGAGCTTTGCTCTGGCCATGCCGATCAAGAAACCGGATAACGCTGAAACCCAGATTTTCCAATTCTCCCTCGGCCAGACGTTCTAAGCGTCTGACCCAAGATAACGACAACGGATTCTGTAGGAGTACATCGTGCGTAAGTTGACTCAATTGGTTCTGCTGGCCACTGTGCTGGTAACCACACCGGCCTTCGCCGAAATGAAAATCGCCGTTCTGAACTATCAGATGGCTCTGCTGGAATCCGACGCCGCCAAGCGTTATGCCGTGGATGCCGAGAAGAAGTTCGGTCCGCAACTGACCAAGCTGAAGACTCTGGAAAGCAGCGCCAAAGGCATCCAGGATCGTCTGGTAGCCGGTGGTGACAAGATGCAGCAAGGCGAGCGTGAGCGTCTGGAGCTTGAGTTCAAGCAAAAGGCCCGCGACTACCAGTTCCAGTCCAAGGAACTGAACGAAGCCAAAGCCGTTGCTGACCGTGAAATGCTCAAGCAGCTCAAGCCGAAACTCGACAGCGCTGTGGAAGAAGTCATCAAGAAAGGTGCCTTTGACCTGGTGTTCGAGCGCGGCGCCGTGATTGACGTCAAGCCTCAATACGACATCACCCGTCAGGTGATCGAGCGCATGAACCAGCTGAAGTAAGCCATGACCGCGACTATCAAACTCGGCGAGTTGGCCGAGTTCCTTGGGGCCACCTTGCGTGGCACCAAGGAGAAAGAAATCACTGGGCTAGCCACCTTGCAGGAGGCTGGCCCAGCTCAGTTGAGCTTCCTCGCAAATCCCCAATACCGTAAATACCTGGTCGACAGCCAAGCCGCAGCCGTGTTGCTGAAGGCCGCTGACGCCGAAGGGTTTGCCGGGGATGCGCTGGTGGTGGCCGACCCTTACCTGGCGTATGCCCGGGCGTCGCACCTGTTCGATCCAAAGCCTAAAGCTGCTGTCGGTGTTCATCCTTCAGCGGTGATCGCTGACGATGCCCAGGTCGATCCTGCAGCCAGTATTGGCGCGTTTGCAGTGATTGAGAGCGGTGCACGTATTGCTGCGGGTGTCACGGTGGGCGCTCATTGCTTTATCGGCGCGCGCTGTGAAATTGGCGCCAATGGCTGGCTGGCCCCTCGCGTGACGCTTTACCACGACGTGCGTATTGGTGAGCGGGTGGTGATTCAGTCGGGTGCCGTGATCGGTGGTGAAGGGTTTGGTTTTGCCAACTCCAAAGGTGTCTGGCACAAGATTGCCCAGGTCGGCGGCGTACTGATCGGCGATGACGTCGAAATCGGCGTCAACACCGCAGTCGACCGTGGGGCCTTGGCCGATACCGTGATAGGTAACGGCGTGAAGCTCGATAACCAGATCCAGATCGCCCACAACGTGCAGATTGGCGATCACACCGCCATGGCAGCATGCGTCGGGATTTCCGGCAGCACCAAGATCGGCAAGCATTGCATGCTCGCCGGTGGCGTTGGGCTGGTGGGGCATATCGATATTTGCGACAACGTCTTCATTACCGGCATGACCATGGTGACCCACTCGATTACCGAGCCGGGCGCCTACTCTTCCGGTACGGCCATGCAGCCTGCGGCTGAATGGCGCAAGAGTGCAGCGCGCTTGAGGCAACTTGACGACATGGCTCGCCGCCTCAAGCAGCTGGAAAAGCGTGTTGGGGACGTGACCCCTGGCGGTAATGCTTCATCAGAAGGCTGATACCATTTCCATATCAAGTGTGCACAGCCGCTAGACTGCCTCCTTGATTTGCTAGCGGGGCGTGCGTTTAGTCCGCCCGCCCCCAATCTTTATTACAGGCTTCCCCCCGAAATGATGGACATCAACGAGATTCGCGAATACCTGCCCCACCGTTACCCGTTCCTGCTGGTGGATCGTGTAGTGGACCTCAATGTCGAGGAAAAGCGCATTCGTGCCTACAAGAATGTCAGCATCAACGAACCGTTCTTCAATGGTCACTTTCCTGCGCATCCAATCATGCCGGGCGTGTTGATCATCGAAGCGATGGCCCAGGCTGCCGGTATCCTTGGTTTCAAAATGCTCGACCTCAAGCCTGCCGATGGCACGCTTTACTATTTCGTGGGCTCCGACAAGCTGCGCTTCCGTAACCCGGTCACCCCGGGTGACCAGTTGATCCTGGAAGCCAAGTTCATCAGTTGCAAACGCCAGATCTGGAAGTTCGAGTGCCAGGCCTCGGTGGACGGCAAGCCGGTGTGCTCCGCTGAGATCATCTGCGCGGAACGCAAACTATGAGTTTGATTGACCCTCGCGCAATCATCGATCCGTCGGCCGTTCTGGCCGCCGACGTTGAGGTCGGCCCTTGGTCGATCGTCGGCGCAGGTGTTGAAATCGGCGAGGGGACTGTCATCGGGCCACACGTGATCCTCAAAGGTCCGACCCGCATTGGCAAACACAATCGCATCTACCAGTTTTCCTCGGTAGGCGAAGACACCCCGGACATGAAGTACAAGGGTGAAGAAACACGCCTGGTAATCGGTGATCACAACATCATCCGTGAAGGCGTGACCATTCACCGTGGCACTGTGCAGGATCGTGCCGAAACCACCTTGGGTGACCACAACCTGATCATGGCCTATGCGCACATCGGCCATGACAGTGTGATCGGCAACCATTGCATCCTGGTCAACAACACGGCACTGGCTGGCCACGTGCACGTTGACGATTGGGCGATCCTGTCCGGTTTCACCCTGGTGCATCAGTATTGCCACATCGGCGCCCACAGCTTTTCCGGCATGGGTACGGCGATCGGCAAGGACGTTCCGGCATTCGTCACGGTCTTCGGCAACCCTGCCGAAGCCCGCAGCATGAACTTCGAAGGCATGCGCCGTCGCGGTTTCAGCGAAGACGCTATTCACGCGCTGCGCCGTGCCTACAAGGTGGTTTACCGCCAAGGGTTGACGGTCGAACAGGCCCTGACCGAACTGACCGAGCCGGCAGCGTTGTTCCCGGAAGTTGCGGTGTTCCGCGACTCTATCCAGGCATCGACCCGCGGCATCACCCGCTGATCATGGCCAATCTGCGTATCGCGCTGGTGGCCGGTGAAGCTTCCGGCGATATTCTCGGCGCAGGCCTGATGCGGGCCCTTAAGGCCCAGCATCCTGCGGTGGAGTTTATTGGCGTGGGTGGCCCACTCATGCAGGCTGAAGGTCTGACTTCTTACTTTCCCATGGAGCGCCTCTCGGTCATGGGGCTGGTGGAAGTATTGGGCCGTCTGCGTGAGCTGTTGGCGCGGCGTAAGCTACTGATTCAGACACTGATCGAAGAAAAGCCCGACGTATTTATCGGAATCGACGCGCCGGACTTCACCCTCAACATCGAACTCAAGTTGCGTCAGGCCGGTATCAAGACCGTGCATTACGTCAGCCCGTCCGTGTGGGCGTGGCGCCAGAAGCGCGTGCTGAAGATCCGCGAAGGCTGCGACTTGATGCTGACCTTGTTGCCATTCGAGGCCAGGTTCTACGAAGAAAAGGGCGTGCCGGTACGGTTTGTCGGGCACACGCTGGCCGACACCATACCGTTGCAAGCGGATCGCGCTGCTGCGCGCGCCGAACTGGGTTTACCCGACGGCCCGCTCGTAGCGCTGATGCCGGGCAGTCGAGGTGGCGAAGTCGGGCGCCTGGCCAGCGTGTTTTTTGATGCGGCCGAACGTCTTCAATCCATGAAGCCTGGTATTCGTTTCGTCTTGCCGTGTGCCAGCCCGCAACGGCGTGCACAAATCGAGACGCTGCTTGAAGGGCGCAATCTGCCGTTGACCTTGCTCGATGGCAAATCGCACCTGGCCCTTGCAGCCTGTGATGCGGTGCTGATCGCCTCGGGCACGGCGACCCTGGAGGCCTTGCTGTACAAGCGCCCAATGGTTGTGGCCTATCGTCTGGCGCCGCTGACGTTCTGGATTCTCAAGCGCATGGTCAAAAGCCCTTACATCTCCTTGCCCAACCTGCTGGCCCAGCGCCTGCTGGTGCCGGAGTTGTTGCAGGACGATGCAACGCCTGAAGCGCTGGCGCAAACGCTACTGCCCTTGATCGACGGCGGTGAAGAGCAGACCCGTGGTTTTGACGATATCCACCGCACTTTACGCCGTGACGCGTCGAACCAGGCGGCCGACGCCGTATTGACCTTGATCGGCCAACAACAGGACGCTTTATGACAACGCAAATGGGCCTGGACTTCAGCCTGGTCGCCGAAGCTCACGCGCTGGTCGCCGGTGTCGACGAAGTAGGGCGTGGCCCGCTGTGTGGCGCCGTGGTGACGGCGGCGGTGATTCTCGACCCGAACCGCCCGATTCTCGGCCTCAACGACTCGAAAAAACTCACCGAGGCGCGGCGTGAAAAACTCTACGACGAGATTTGCGAAAAAGCGCTGAGCTGGCATATCGCCCGTGCCGAAGTCGAAGAGATCGACGAGTTGAACATCCTCCATGCGACCATGCTGGCCATGCAGCGCGCGGTGGAAGGCCTGCACATCACCCCGAAAATGGCGATGATCGATGGCAACCGTTGCCCTAAATTGACGATGCCATCAGAAGCCGTGGTCAAGGGTGATAGCAAGGTGCCGGCCATCGCCGCCGCGTCGATCCTGGCCAAGGTCAGCCGTGACCGTGAAATGGCTGCTTTCGAATTGATCTACCCCGGCTACGGTATCGGAGGCCATAAAGGCTACCCGACGCCCGTTCATCTGGAAGCCCTGGCGCGCCTGGGCCCGACGCCGATCCATCGGCGCTCGTTCGCCCCGGTCCGCCTGGCTTACGAGGCGCGGGAAAGCCTCAGCGAGGTTTAGTCGCGAGGCTGATGTTTTTGCCAAGGCCCGGTACAATCCGGCCTTTAAAGCGCAGTAGCTTTAAATGCCGGATTTCCGGGCTTTGTTGTTTCTACGTTTAAGACAGGATCACTATGCCGGCTTCATTCGTTCACCTACGCCTGCACACTGAATACTCCCTGGTCGACGGCCTGGTACGGATCAAACCACTGGTCAAAACCCTGGTGGGCATGAATATGCCTGCGGTCGCGGTTACCGATCAGAACAACATGTGTTCCCTGGTCAAGTTCTACAAGAACGCCATGGGTGCCGGTATCAAGCCAATTTGCGGCGTCGACCTGTGGCTGTCCAACAAAGACCCGGATAACCCCCTGAGCCGCATCAGCCTGCTGGCGATGAACGGCGTGGGTTACCGCAACCTCACTGAGCTGATTTCCCGTGGCTTTATCGACGGTCAGCGTAACGGCTCGATCATCATCGAGCGCGAGTGGGTGGCCGAAGCGAGCGAGGGCGTGATCATGCTCTCGGCAGCCAAAGAGGGTGAGATCGGTATCGCGTTGCTCGGCGGCAACCCTCAGGAAGCCGAGGTGCTGGCCCGCGAGTGGATGCAGGTGTTCCCGGACCGCTTTTATCTGGAAGTCCAGCGCACCAATCGCCCCAATGATGAAGAGCACCTGCATGCTGCCGTGGCCCTGGCTGACAAGCTGGGTGCGCCGCTGGTCGCGACCAACGATGTGCGTTTTATCAAGAAGGAAGATTTCGAAGCTCACGAAACCCGCGTGTGCATCGGCGAAGGCCGGGCCCTGGATGACCCGCGTCGTTCGAAGAACTACAGCGAGGAGCAATACCTCAAAAGCGCCGACGAGATGGCCGAGTTGTTCAGCGACCTGCCCGAAGCCCTGGAAAACTCCGTCGAGATCGCCAAACGCTGCAACATCGAAGTGAAGCTGGGCAAGCACTTCCTGCCCAACTTTCCGATTCCCGATGGCATGACCATCGATGAGTACTTTCGCAAGGTGTCGTTCGATGGCCTGGAGGAGCGTCTATCCGTTCTGTTGCCCAAGGACACCACCGAAGACTACGACGCCAAGCGCCAGGTCTACGTTGATCGGCTGAATTTCGAGCTGGATATCATCATCCAGATGGGCTTCCCCGGTTACTTCCTGATCGTTATGGACTTTATCCAGTGGGCCAAAAGCAACGGCGTACCGGTAGGTCCTGGCCGGGGGTCGGGTGCTGGCTCGCTGGTGGCCTATGTGCAAAAGATTACCGACCTCGACCCGCTGGAATATGACCTGCTGTTCGAACGGTTCCTGAACCCGGAACGGGTTTCCATGCCCGACTTCGACGTCGACTTCTGCATGGACGGTCGCGACCGTGTGATTGAGTACGTGGCTGAGAAGTACGGCCGCAACGCCGTGAGCCAGATCATCACGTTCGGTTCGATGGCGGCGAAAGCGGTGATCCGGGACGTGGCTCGAGTACAGGGCAAGTCCTACGGCCTGGCGGATCGTCTGTCGAAGATGATCCCGTTCGAAGTCGGCATGACCCTCGAAAAAGCCTACGAGCAGGAAGAAATCCTGCGTGACTTCATCAAGGTCGATGAAGAAGCCGCTGAAATCTGGGACATGGCGCGCAAACTCGAAGGCGTGGTGCGTAACGTCGGTAAACACGCCGGTGGTGTGGTAATCGCGCCGACCAAGCTGACCGACTTTTCGCCGATCTATTGCGATGAAGAAGGCGACGGCCTGGTCACTCAGTTCGACAAGGATGACGTGGAGGCGGCCGGCCTGGTGAAGTTCGACTTCCTCGGTCTGCGCACCCTGACGATCATTGACTGGGCGCTCAAGACGATTAACCGCGAGCGCGCCAAGGTCAACGAAGAACCGCTGGATATCGCGTTTATCCCGCTGGACGACAAGCCTACCTACCAGTTGCTGCAAAAAGCCGAAACCACGGCGGTATTCCAGCTTGAGTCGCGCGGCATGAAAGAGCTGATTAAAAAGCTCAAGCCCGACTGCCTGGAAGACTTGATCGCACTGGTGGCGCTGTTCCGTCCAGGCCCGCTGCAATCGGGCATGGTGGATGACTTCATCAACCGTAAGCACGGCCGTGCCGAGCTGGCGTATCCGCACTCCGACTACCAGTACGAAGGCCTCAAGCCGGTACTGGCGCCGACCTACGGCATCATCCTGTATCAGGAACAGGTGATGCAGATTGCCCAGGTCATGGCCGGTTACACCCTCGGGGGTGCGGACATGCTGCGTCGCGCCATGGGTAAGAAAAAACCTGAGGAAATGGCCAAGCAACGGGGCGGTTTCATTGAAGGTTGCGCCACCAATAATATCGACGCCGACCTCGCCGGTAACATTTTCGACCTGGTGGAAAAATTCGCCGGTTATGGCTTCAACAAATCCCACTCCGCCGCCTACGGCCTGGTTTCGTACCAGACCGCGTGGCTGAAAGCCCACTACCCAGCGCCGTTCATGGCTGCGGTACTCTCGGCGGATATGCACAACACCGACAAGGTCGTGACCTTGATCGAGGAAGTGCGCACGATGAAGCTGCGCCTCGACGCGCCGGACGTGAACGCCTCGGAGTTCAAGTTCACGGTGAACGACGAAGGCCGCATCATCTACGGCCTGGGCGCGATCAAAGGGGTGGGCGAAGGCCCGGTGGAGGCAATCACTGAGGCGCGCCAGGATGGGCCGTTCAAGGACCTGTTCGATTTCTGTGCGCGGGTTGACCTCAAGCGCATCAACAAGCGCACCCTCGATGGCTTGATCCGCAGTGGCGCACTCGATCGCCTCGGCCCGTACTTCCATGATGAGCCGAAAGCGTATCAGGCCAATATCGACCGCAACCGTGCGGTGCTGCTGACCGCCATGGAAGAAGCGATCAAGGCGGCCGAACAGACTGCCCGCACGCATGACAGCGGCCACGCCGACCTGTTTGGCGGGTTGTTCGTCGAAGCAGACGCGGACGTGTACGGCAACCACCGCAAGGCCAAGGAATTGACCCTCAAGGAACGGCTCAAGGGTGAGAAAGACACGCTGGGCCTCTACCTGACCGGCCACCCGATTGACGAATACGAAGGCGAAATTCGCCGTTTCGCCCGTCAGCGCATCATCGACCTGAAACCGGCGCGTGACACCCAGACCGTCGCCGGCATGATCATCGCCCTGCGGGTGATGAAAAATAAGAAGGGCGACAAGATGGGCTTTATCACTCTCGATGACCGCTCGGGCCGGATCGAGGCGTCGCTGTTTGCCGATGCCTTCCACTCCGCCCAGTCGTTGTTGCAAACCGATGCCATGGTGGTGGTGGAAGGCGAGGTCAGCAACGATGACTTCTCCGGCGGCCTGCGCCTGCGGATCAAAAGGGTGATGAGCATGGAAGATGCACGTACCAATTTGGCGGAAAGCCTGCGTTTGAAGGTCAAGACCGAAGCGCTCAAAGGCGATCAGCTACGCTGGTTGGGTGACCTGCTCAAACGCCACCGCGGCGCGTGCCCGGTGACCATGGAGTACACCGGCAATGACGCCAAGGCGATGCTGCAGTTTGGTGAGACGTGGCGAATTGATCCCGCTGATGGCTTGATTCAAGCTTTGCGTGACCAGTTCGGGCGAGACAACGTCTTCCTCCAATACCGTTGACGGTCAGATACGTCTGATCTCGACTGAACATTTAATCTCGACCTAAACGCGCCTCTCCCTTAAGGTAGGGCGCGAATAGACAACCGGCTGGCCAGGCACCCCTTGGCCGTCGACCCAAGACGGACGCTTATGAACCCGAATTTTCTTGATTTCGAACAGCCGATCGCTGACCTGCAAGCCAAGATCGAAGAACTGCGCCTGGTCGGCAATGACAATTCGCTGAACATCGGCGATGAGATCGCTCGCCTGCAAGACAAGAGCAGCACGCTCACCGAAGACATCTTCGGCAAGCTGACCAGCTGGCAGATCGCGCGTCTGGCTCGCCACCCGCGCCGTCCCTACACCCTGGACTACATTCAGCACATCTTCACCGAGTTCGACGAGCTGCACGGCGACCGCCACTTCTCCGACGACGCGGCCATCGTGGGCGGTATCGCTCGCCTGGACGACCAGCCGGTGATGGTGATCGGTCACCAGAAAGGCCGCGAAGTGCGCGAAAAGGTACGCCGCAACTTCGGCATGCCGCGCCCTGAAGGCTACCGCAAGGCCTGCCGCCTGATGGAAATGGCCGAGCGTTTCAAAATGCCGATCCTGACCTTCATCGACACCCCGGGTGCCTACCCAGGTATCGACGCCGAAGAGCGTAACCAGAGCGAAGCGATCGCCTGGAACCTGCGCGTGATGGCCCGCCTGAAAACCCCGATCATCGCCACCGTGATTGGTGAAGGTGGTTCCGGCGGTGCGCTGGCCATCGGGGTTTGCGACCAGTTGAACATGCTGCAATATTCGACCTACGCGGTGATCTCGCCGGAAGGTTGCGCTTCGATCCTGTGGAAAACCGCCGAAAAGGCGCCGGACGCTGCCGAAGCCATGGGTATCACCGCCGATCGCCTCAAAGGCCTGGGCATCGTTGATAAGGTTATCGCCGAGCCATTGGGCGGCGCCCACCGTGACCCGGCTGCCGCTGCGGCGACCATCCGCGCCGAGCTGGGCTCGCAACTGGCGATGCTCAAGAAGCTGGATAACGAGGCACTGCTGGCCCGTCGTTATGAGCGCCTGATGAGCTACGGTCTCTGATCAGGCACTGATCTGACAGGCAAAGCCGTGCGAATGTGGGAGCGGGCTTGCTCGCGAATGCGCTGTATCAGTCGACCTATTCAGTGACTGACACACCGCCTTCGCGAGCAAGCCCGCTCCCACATTTGCTGTGTGTATGCTTGGCTGCCGTATTCCAGTTCTGCGCCGGTATTTTTGATGAGCCCTACCTTACCCGCCAAACTCCTGCAAAACCTTGCGCCCTGGCGCAACGCCCCGGCCTGGCATATCGCATTCTCCGGTGGGCTTGATTCAACCGTCCTGCTGCACCTCCTCGCCTCCCTGGCAAACACCGAAACCCTGCCGCCTCTCAGCGCCATCCATATCCACCATGGCCTGCAAGCTGCCGCCGATGCCTGGCCAAGTCATTGCCAAGCCGTATGTGACGAGCTGGGCGTGCCCTTGCGGGTGGCGCATGTGCACGTTCAGTCGGGTGCCAGCCTTGAGCGGGCGGCGCGTGATGCGCGCTACCGGGCGTTTGCCGAGGTGACCGGGGCAGGGCAGGTGATGCTCACCGGCCAGCATCGTGATGACCAAGCCGAAACCCTGCTGTTTCGCCTGTTGCGCGGGGCGGGCGTGCGCGGGTTGGCGGCAATGCCCGTGCATCGCCCGTTGGCGGATGGACACTTGGTGCGACCATTGCTGGATGCCTCGCGTGCTGAGTTGGAGGCCTACGCCCAGCAACACCAGTTGACGTGGATCCAAGACCCTTCCAACGCCGATTCGCGGTTTTCCCGCAATTACCTGCGCCATCGTGTCGTCCCGGTGCTGGCGGAGCGTTGGCCTCAAGCTGTCGCAAGCCTGGCCCGCACTGCCGAACACCTCAGCGAAGCCCAGGGTCTGTTGGACGAATTGGCATTGATGGACCTGCGAGCCGCCGACCAACCCTCGGCATTTCCCTGGTTGTGCTTGCCGTCGTTGGCCCTTGCGCCGTTACGCGAGCTTTCCGATGCCCGTCAGCGCAATGCCCTGCGCCATTGGCTCAACCCTCTTACTCGGTTACCCGACAGCGACCACTGGGCCAGTTGGTATTCCCTGCGTGATGCCAAGGCCGACGCGCAACCGCAGTGGGGCCTGGCCGACGGCCAGGTGCACCGTTGTGGCGAGCGCATTTGGTGGCTGCCTTCCACTTGGTCGGAATTTTCCGACGCGTCAGTGAGCTGGTCGCAGCCGCAAAACCCTCTAGAGTTACCCGGCAATGGCCAGCTGAGATTTGTCGGCAAGGCCCCCGCAGGGCCATTGGTGATCCGTTACCGCCAGGGCGGCGAAATCATTGACGTGCCGGGCCGAGGCCGGCGTGACCTGAAGCGTTTGCTTAACGAATGTGGGCTGCCTGGCTTCATGCGTGGCAGATTGCCGCTGCTCTATCAGGGTGAACAATTGCTGGCTGTCCCCAGCCTTGCGGGGTTAGGGGTGACATCGCCGGGCGACTGGCAATTACATTGGATGCCACAGACGTGCGATCAAGGTTTGAGCTGATAGAGCCTTTCCGGTAGACTACGCTCCCTTCTTGATACAACTTCTGTGGATTCGACTGAATTGCAGGAGTTGCCGATTACCAAGCAGTCTTTGCTGGGCGATTCCAAAAAATGTGTAGCGATCAACGTACCGGTGTTTCATTGCTGGTCTGTCACAACGCGGCGGTTTTTTTGAAAGGTGCACTGTGATTAATGCAGGTGATCGGGGGCTTCGGCCTTCCTTCGCTTTCCCCGGCGGCTCGGACCGCTTTAACGCAGACTTCTAGGGTTTTTCATGACGCGCTACATATTCGTCACGGGCGGTGTTGTTTCTTCATTGGGGAAAGGCATTGCCTCCGCTTCATTGGCGGCCATCCTGGAGGCGCGGGGACTTAAGGTCACCATGCTCAAGCTGGACCCGTACATCAACGTTGACCCGGGCACCATGAGCCCGTTCCAGCACGGTGAAGTGTTCGTCACACACGACGGCGCCGAGACCGACCTGGACCTGGGCCACTACGAGCGGTTCATCCGCACGACCATGACCCAGAACAACAACTTCACCACCGGCCGTGTCTACGAGCACGTGCTGCGCAAGGAGCGCCGTGGTGACTACCTGGGTGCAACCATCCAGGTGATCCCGCACATCACCGACGAAATCAAGCGCCGCATCATCAAGGGTGCAGGCGATGCCGACGTGGCGATGGTCGAGATCGGTGGCACCGTAGGTGACATCGAATCCCAGCCGTTCCTCGAAGCCATCCGCCAGTTGCGTTTCGAAGTCGGCGCCAAGCGCGCGATGCTGATGCACCTGACACTGGTGCCGTACATCGCTACCGCGGGCGAAACCAAAACCAAGCCAACCCAGCACTCGGTCAAGGAACTGCGTTCCATCGGCCTGCAGCCGGACGTGCTGGTGTGCCGCTCCGATCACCCGATCGACATTTCCTCGCGTCGCAAGATCGCGCAGTTCACCAACGTTGAAGAGCGTGCGGTGATTGCCCTGGAAGACGCCGACACCATCTACAAGATCCCGGGCATCCTGCATTCGCAGGGCCTGGATGATTTTGTGGTCGAGCGTTTCGGCCTGCAGTGCAACGGTGCGGACCTGTCCGAGTGGGAAGCCGTGGTTGATGCCAAGCTCAACCCTGAGCACGAAGTCACCATTGCCATGGTCGGCAAGTACATGGAACTGCTGGACGCGTACAAGTCGCTGATCGAAGCGATGAGCCACGCCGGTATCAGCAACCGTACCAAGGTCAACCTGCGCTACATCGATTCCGAAGACATCGAGAACCAGGGCACCGCACTGCTCGAAGGCGTTGACGCGATCCTCGTTCCCGGCGGTTTCGGCCTGCGTGGCGTGGAAGGCAAGATCACCGCTGTGCAGTACGCTCGTGAAAACAAGGTGCCGTACCTGGGCATCTGCCTGGGCATGCAAGTGGCCGTTATCGAATTCGCTCGCAACGTGCTGGGCTGGAAAGACGCCAACTCCACCGAGTTCGATCACGCCAGCGGCCACCCGGTCGTTGGCCTGATCACCGAGTGGGAAGATGCCACCGGCGCCGTTGAGACCCGTACCGAAAGCTCCGACCTGGGCGGCACCATGCGCCTTGGTGCGCAAGACTGCCTGCTGGAGCCGGGCTCGCTGGTCCACGATTGCTACGGCAAGGATGTGATCGTCGAGCGTCACCGTCACCGCTACGAAGTGAACAACAACCTGCTGCCGCAGATCAAAGAAGCCGGCCTGAAGATCTCCGGTCGCTCCGGTGATGGCAAGCTGGTTGAAGTGGTCGAGGCGCCGGATCATCCGTGGTTCGTGGCGTGCCAGTTCCACCCTGAGTTCACCTCGACCCCGCGCGACGGTCACCCGTTGTTCACCGGTTTCGTTAAAGCAGCACTGACGCAACATCAGAAGAAGGCGTGAACCTGATGGCCCAGAAGATCATTCGCGTAGGCGACATCGAGATTGCCAACGACAAGCCCATGGTGCTGTTCGGCGGCATGAACGTGCTGGAAAGCCGCGACATGGCGATGCAGGTCTGTGAAGAGTACGTCAAGGTCACCGAGAAACTCGGTATCCCCTACGTGTTCAAGGCCAGCTTCGACAAGGCCAACCGTTCGTCCGTGACCTCCTATCGCGGCCCAGGCCTTGAAGAAGGCATGCGGATCTTCCAGGACATCAAGCAAGCCTTCGGCGTGCCGATCATCACCGACGTCCACGAGCCTGAACAGGCTGCCGTGGTCGCCGAGGTGTGCGACATCATCCAGCTGCCGGCCTTCCTGTCGCGCCAGACCGACCTCGTGGTCGCCATGGCCAAGACCGGCGCTGTGATCAACATCAAGAAAGCCCAGTTCCTCGCGCCTCAGGAAATGAAACATATCCTGAACAAGTGCGTGGAAGCGGGTAACGACCAGTTGATCCTCTGCGAGCGCGGTTCGAGCTTCGGCTACAACAACCTCGTGGTGGATATGCTCGGTTTCGGCATCATGAAACAGTTCGAGTACCCGGTGTTTTTCGACGTGACCCACGCGCTGCAAATGCCCGGTGGTCGTGCCGATTCCGCTGGCGGGCGGCGTGCCCAGGTACTGGACCTGGCCAAGGCCGGCATCAGCCAGTCTTTGGCGGGCCTGTTCCTGGAAGCCCACCCGGACCCGGACAACGCCAAATGCGACGGTCCGTGCGCCCTGCGCCTGGACAAGCTGGAGCCATTCCTGGCCCAGCTCAAGCAGTTGGACGAACTGGTCAAGAGTTTTCCGACGGTAGAGACCGCGTAAGCGGCATTTCTCCGGTAGACTTTCCCTCGCTTTACGCTCAGGCCTGCGGGCCTGAGCCTTGTCGCCTGCAAGCCTGCCCCGTTGTTCCACCCTTGCGGTCGGTCAAAAGATTTCCTTCAGCTGCGTCGTTTTCGTCAACTTTGGAGTGTTTACAACAATGGCAAAAATCGTCGACATCAAAGGTCGTGAAGTTCTCGACTCCCGTGGCAACCCCACCGTCGAAGCCGACGTGCTTCTCGATAACGGCATCATCGGCAGCGCCTGCGCGCCGTCCGGTGCTTCTACCGGTTCGCGCGAAGCGCTGGAACTGCGTGATGGCGACAAGAGCCGTTACCTGGGCAAAGGTGTACTCAAGGCTGTAGCCAACATCAACGGCCCGATCCGTGACCTGTTGCTGGGCAAGGACCCGCTGGACCAGAAAGCCCTGGACCACGCGATGATCAAGCTCGACGGCACTGAAAACAAAGGCAGCCTGGGCGCCAACGCCATCCTCGCCGTGTCCCTGGCCGCTGCCAAGGCCGCCGCCCAGGACCAGGACCTGCCGCTGTACGCCCACATCGCCAACCTGAACGGCACGCCGGGTGTGTACTCGATGCCGGTGCCGATGATGAACATCATCAACGGCGGCGAGCACGCTGATAACAACGTCGACATCCAGGAATTCATGGTACAGCCGGTTGGCGCCAAGACCTTCTCCGAAGGCCTACGCATGGGCACCGAGATTTTCCATCACCTCAAAGCTGTGTTGAAGGCCCGTGGCCTGAGCACCGCGGTGGGTGACGAGGGTGGTTTCGCCCCGAACCTGGCGTCCAACGAAGATGCACTGAAAGTGATCTCCGAAGCCGTGGCCAACGCGGGCTACAAGCTGGGCACCGACGTGACCCTGGCTCTGGACTGCGCCGCCAGCGAGTTCTACGAGGACGGTAAATACAACCTGTCCGGCGAAGGCCACGTGTTCACCTCCGAAGGTTTTGCTGACTACCTCAAAGGCCTGACCGAGCGCTACCCGATCATCTCGATCGAAGATGGCCTGGACGAGTCCGACTGGGCGGGCTGGAAAGTCCTCACCGACAAGATCGGCGAGAAAATCCAACTGGTCGGCGACGACCTGTTCGTGACCAACACCAAGATCCTCAAAGAAGGCATCGACAAGCAGATCGCCAACTCGATCCTGATCAAGTTCAACCAGATCGGCACCCTGACCGAAACCCTGGAAGCCATCCAGATGGCCAAGGCCGCGGGCTACACCGCCGTGATCTCGCACCGCTCCGGCGAAACCGAAGATTCGACCATTGCCGACCTGGCGGTGGGCACTTCGGCCGGCCAGATCAAGACCGGCTCCCTGTGCCGTTCCGACCGCGTGTCCAAGTACAACCAATTGCTGCGTATCGAAGAGCAACTGGCAGGTAAAGCCAAATACAACGGTCGCAGCGAGTTTCGCGGCTGAGTGTTAAATGGTAAAAAGTCGACGGGTTGAGTCGGAAATAACACGACAGTGTGAATTTCGACGCTAATCTGAGGGCTATCAAGCACAAGCCTGGTTCATCCAGGCTTCGTGCTATCAGTTGCTTCAAAAGTTTTGCATGGCTGTCTTTTTTTACTGGATACCCGGATTTCGATGCGCAGTCCCAATTGGTTGTTCCTCGTCTTGCTCTTATTGCTGGCTGGCCTGCAGTACCGCCTATGGGTCGGTAATGGCAGCTTTGCGCAGGTGAAAGAGCTGACTCAGCAAATTGCCGACCAGCACGCCGAAAACGAAATCCTGCTGGAGCGCAATCGCGTCCTCGATGCCGAAGTGCTTGAGCTGAAAAAAGGGATGGAGACCGTTGAAGAACGGGCTCGTCATGAGTTGGGCATGGTCAAGGAGGGCGAAACCCTCTACCAGTTGGCCCAATGAACCCGTCGTTACCGGCCTTCTGGGCCGTGATTCCTGCCGCGGGCGTTGGTGCCCGTATGGCCGCGGACCGTCCCAAGCAGTACTTGCAACTGGGCGGGCGCACTATTCTCGAACACAGCCTCGGCTGTTTTCTCGATCATCCTGGCCTCAAGGGGCTGGTGGTCAGTCTTGCTGTAGATGACCCCTATTGGCCAAGCCTGTCGTGTGCCAGCGACCCTCGCATTGTGCGTGCGGACGGCGGCGACGAGCGCTCGGGTTCAGTACTCAATGCGTTGCTGCAACTCAATGCGCTTGGCGCCAGCGATGACGACTGGGTGCTGGTGCACGACGCCGCGCGCCCTAACCTGAGCCGTGATGACCTCGACACGTTGTTGGCGGAACTCGCCGATGATCCGGTCGGCGGCTTGCTCGCCGTGCCGGCGCGCGACACCCTCAAGCGTATCGACAAGCACGGCCGTGTGGTGGAAACCGTCGATCGCAGCCTGATCTGGCAGGCGTATACGCCGCAGATGTTCCGCCTGGGTGCCTTGCATCGCGCCCTGGCCGACAGCCTGGTGGCAGACGCAGTGATCACCGACGAAGCCTCGGCCATGGAATGGTCGGGCCAGGCGCCGCGCCTGATCGAAGGGCGCGCGGACAATATCAAGGTCACCCGCCCGGAAGATCTGGAATGGCTCCGGCTGCGGTGGGCAAACCGCAGATAGTCAGTGACACCGTGTCGACTTCATCGCAGGCAAGCCAGCTCCCACAGTTGAAATGCAATTCTCTGTGGGAGTCGGGCTTGCCCGCGATGAGGCCCGAACAGTCGCCCTAAATTACGCGCTGTACTCCGGCCGTTCAGCCAACCCCTCCTTCAAAAAATCCACCAGCTTCCTGACCTTCGGCGACAAATGCCGTTGCTGCGGATACAGCGCCCACACCGCCGTATTCGGTGGCTGATGCGCCTCCAGCAGCGACACCAGCGCGCCACTGTGCAAATGCTCCAGCACGTAATAATCCGGCAGTTGGCACAACCCCACCCCTTGCAGCGCTGCATCCAATACCGCTTGCCCACTGTTGCAACGCCAGTTTCCCTGCACCCGTTGGGAAAATTCCCGCCCATCCTGCGCCAGTTGCCAAATGTCCGAGCTGCCGATCAGGCAGTTATGCCGACTTAATTCCGACAAACTATGTGGCCGACCGTACCGAGCCAAGTAGGACGGCGACGCGCACAGGTACATGCGTCGAGGGGCCAGGCGACTGGCAACCATGCGCGAGTCTTGCAGGCGGCCCAGCCGGATCGCCAGGTCCAGGCCTTCATGCACCAGGTCCAACTGGCGATTGCTCAGCTCGATGTCCACGCGCAATTGCGGATACAGCCCCATGAATCGCGTGACCAGCGGCACGATAAAGCGCTCGCCGTACGCCACCGCACAGGTCATGCGCAACATGCCCTTGGGTTCGCTGGTGAGGTCGCCCACCGCGCGTAAGGCTTCTTCACGACCATCTTGTAAGCGCTGGCAATGTTGCAGGAAGGTCTGGCCGGCTTCGGTCAGCGTTACCTTGCGCGTACTTCGATACAGCAAGCGGGTTTGCAACCGCTCTTCCAAGCGCGCTACCTGCCGGCTGATATGCGATGAAGACACGCCCAGCCGTTCGGCCGCCGCGGTGAATTGGCTGCATTCAGCCACGGCGACAAACTCATCGATGCCTTCCCAGCGGTTTTCCAACATGTTGATTGTCCCTGTACAGCAATAAAGTTTTGCTTTTGCCCGGATTATTAATCAGTCGGCCATGTTTTACACTCACTGCCTCAGTTTTTAACTCCCTGGAGAAACACGGATGATCAAGTCCCGCGCTGCCGTAGCCTTCGAAGCGAAAAAGCCCC
Organism: Pseudomonas sp. AP19; assembly: GCF_001728855.1. NCBI lineage: Bacteria > Pseudomonadati > Pseudomonadota > Gammaproteobacteria > Pseudomonadales > Pseudomonadaceae > Pseudomonas > Pseudomonas sp. AP19. The sequence goes on from NZ_LXJP01000019.1 coordinate 35,482, forward strand.
TTGAGATTGTTGAAGTGGATGTCGCCATGCCCAAGGCTGGCGAGGTGCTGTTGCGGGTGGTCGCGTCCGGCGTGTGCCATACCGACGCCTACACCTTGTCGGGCGCCGACCCGGAAGGCATTTTCCCGTCGATCCTTGGCCATGAAGGCGGTGCGGTGGTTGAAGCGATCGGTGAGGGCGTGACCTCGGTTGCTGTCGGTGACCACGTGATCCCGCTGTACACCCCGGAATGTGGCAAGTGCAAATTCTGCCTGTCGGGCAAGACCAACCTGTGCCAGGCCATCCGCTCCACCCAAGGCAAAGGCCTGATGCCCGATGGCACCACGCGCTTCTCCTACAAGGGGCAGCCGATTTTCCACTACATGGGCACCTCGACCTTCTCCGAGTACACCGTGTTGCCGGAAATCTCCGTGGCCAAGATTCCTAAAGAAGCGCCGCTGGAAAAGGTCTGCCTGCTGGGTTGCGGCGTCACCACCGGCATCGGTGCCGTGATCAACACGGCCAAGGTCAAGCCTGGCGACACCGTGGCGATCTTCGGTCTGGGCGGCATCGGCCTGTCGGCAGTGATCGGCGCGGTCAAAGCCAAGGCCGGCCGCATCATCGCCATTGACATCAACCCGGCCAAGTTCGAAATTGCCAAGCAACTGGGCGCCACCGACTGCATCAACCCGAAAGACTACGACCGCCCAATTCAGGACGTAATTGTCGACTTGACCGACGGCGGCGTGGACTTTTCCTTCGAGTGCATCGGCAATGTGCAACTGATGCGCGCCGCGCTCGAGTGCTGCCACAAAGGCTGGGGCGAGTCGGTGATCATCGGTGTTGCCGGCGCCGGCCAGGAAATCGCCACTCGCCCATTCCAGCTGGTGACCGGTCGCGTCTGGCGCGGTTCGGCGTTCGGCGGCGTGCGCGGTCGTACTGAATTGCCAAGCTACGTGGAAATGGCCCAGACCGGCGAGATCCCGCTGGACACGTTCATCACCCACACCATGGGCCTGGAAGACATCAACAAAGCGTTTGATCTGATGCATGAAGGCAAGAGCATTCGTACCGTCATCCACTTCTGAGGTCGGCCATGAGTCTGGAAAACCTGTCGTGCCAGAAGAGCTTCGGCGGCTGGCATAAACGCTACAAGCATCATTCCGATGTGCTCGGTTGCGATATGACGTTTGCCGTCTACCTGCCGCCGCAAGCAGAGCAGGGTGGCACGTTACCGGTGCTGTACTGGCTGTCCGGGTTGACCTGCACCGACGAGAACTTCATGCAGAAGGCCGGCGCCCATCGGATGGCCGCCGAACTGGGGTTGATCATCGTCGCACCGGACACCAGCCCGCGCGGGCCAGGTGTGCCGGACGATCCGGATAACGCTTGGGATTTCGGCCTGGGGGCGGGTTTCTACCTGAATGCCACCCAGGAACCTTGGGCCAAGCACTATCGGATGCATGACTACGTGGTGCAGGAATTGCCGGCGTTGGTTGAAGCGCATTTCCCCGCGTCGGATAAGCGCGGCATCAGCGGCCATTCCATGGGCGGTCATGGTGCGTTGGTGTGTGCCTTGCGCAACCCAGGTCGTTACCAATCGGTGTCGGCATTTTCGCCGATCAACAACCCGATGGACTGCCCGTGGGGCCAGAAAGCCTTTTCCCGTTATTTGGGCGAAGAACGCTCCAAATGGCGTGAATGGGATGCCTGCGTGCTGATCAGCGAAGCCTCGGAAAAGCTGCCTCTGTTGGTCGATCAGGGGGATCGCGATGATTTCCTGGCCGTGCAACTCAAGCCTGAAGCGTTGCAGCAGGCGGCCAAGGCGGCCAACCATCCACTCGAACTGCGCCTGCAGCCGGGTTATGACCACAGCTACTTCTTCATCGCCAGCTTCATCGAAGACCATTTGCGACACCATGGTCGTGCTTTGCTCGGTTAATGTGAGGCAAAAGTAGGTAGAATCACGCCCTGAATTAAATCGGGGCGTTTTTTTATGCGTATTGGCCACGGCTACGATGTGCACCGTTTCGCTGAAGGCGATTTCATCACCCTGGGCGGCGTGCGCATTGCACACCACCATGGGTTGCTGGCTCATTCCGACGGCGACGTAGTGCTGCATGCCTTGAGCGATGCTTTGCTCGGCGCGGCCGCGTTGGGCGATATCGGCAAGCACTTTCCGGACACCGACCCTTCTTTCAAGGGCGCGGACAGCCGTGTGTTGCTGCGCCATGTGGTTGGCCTGATCCACGCCAAGGGCTGGAAAGTCGGCAACGTCGATAACACCATCGTGGCCCAGGCGCCGAAAATGGCCCCGCACATCGAATCGATGCGCGCGCTGATTGCCATGGACCTGCAAATTGAATTGGATCAAGTGAACGTGAAAGCCACTACCACCGAAAAGCTCGGGTTTACCGGTCGTGAAGAGGGCATTGCGGTGCACTCCGTCGCCTTGTTGCTGCGCGCATGAACGACCTGGAACTGTTGGGCCCGCGGGCCTACGGCGAGGCGCTGGGCAGCGCAGTCCTGAAGGCTACGGCGGAAGATTTCCAGGTCGACGAAGTGCTCGATATCCCGCTGACCGGCGACGGTGAGCACCTGTGGCTGTGGGTCGAAAAGCGTGGCCTGAATACCGAAGAAGCTGCACGGCGAATCGCCAAGGCTGCTGGCGTGCCCTTGCGCACCGTCAGCTATGCCGGCCTCAAGGATCGCCAGGCGTTGACCCGCCAGTGGTTCAGCGTGCAACTGCCAGGCAAGGCCGACCCGGACATGAGCGGTGCGGAAAACGACACCCTCAAGATCCTTAAAATCGCCCGCCACAAACGCAAGCTGCAACGCGGTGCGCATTCGGCCAACGGCTTTACCCTGCGCCTCACCCAACTGGCCGGCGACACCGCCGCGATCGACGCGCGTTTGCAACTGATTGCCCAGCATGGCATTCCTAATTATTTCGGTACCCAGCGGTTTGGCCACAACGGTGGCAACGTGGTGGACGCGCGTGCGTGGGCAGCGCGCAAGGCGTTGCCTGAGCAGCGCAATGTGCGTTCGCGGTTGCTGTCCACCGCGCGTAGCTTTCTGTTTAACAAAGTGTTGGCAGCACGCGTCGCTGACGGCTCCTGGCAGCGTGCCCAGGTCGGCGATTTGCTCGCGTTTACCGACAGCCGCAGTTTTTTTCCGGCGGGGGAGGCTGAATGCAGCGACCCGCGCCTGGCAATTCTGGACCTGCACCCGACTGGGCCGCAGTGGGGCGAGGGTGATTCGCCGGCGAGCGGTGCAACACATGCGCTGGAACAGGCGGTTGCCGCCAGTGAAGCCGACCTGCGCGAATGGCTGGTGAATGCCGGCATGAGCCAGGAACGTCGCATTCTTCGACTGCCCATTGGCGGGTTGACGTGGCATTATCCCGGTCCTGACATTCTGCAATTGGAATTCGTCCTGCCGGCCGGATGCTTCGCCACTGTGTTGGTGCGCGAGCTTGTTGATCTGGTGCCGGTGGGGCCGACGGACAACCCATGCGTATTCTGATATCAAACGATGACGGTGCCACCGCACCCGGTCTTGCCGCGCTTTATGCAGCGCTGGAAGATTACGCCGAGTGCGTGGTGGTTGCCCCGGACCAGGACAAGAGCGGCGCCAGCAGTTCGCTGACGCTCGACCGTCCGTTGCACCCGCACGTTCTGGCTAATGGCTTTATCAGTGTGAACGGCACTCCGACCGATTGCGTGCACCTGGCAATCAACAGTTTGTTGGAGCAGGAGCCTGACCTGGTGGTCTCGGGTATCAACCTCGGCGCCAACCTGGGCGACGACGTGTTGTATTCCGGCACCGTGGCGGCGGCCCTTGAGGGGCGATTCCTGGGCCGTACCTCGTTCGCATTTTCGTTTGCTTCACGGCAACTGGATAACCTGGCGACGGCGGCGTACTTCGCGCGCAAGCTGGTGGAAGCCCACGGCTCCCTGGACTTGCCGCCGCGTACGGTACTCAACGTCAATATTCCCAATTTGCCCCTCGACCATATTCGCGGCATCCAGCTGACGCGCCTGGGCCATCGCGCCCGGGCGGCGGCGCCATTGAAAGTGGTCGACCCGCGTGGCAAGGAAGGCTATTGGATCGCCGCAGCGGGCGACGCCGAGGACGGTGGGCCGGGCACGGACTTTCATGCGGTGATGCAAGGTTATGTTTCGATTACCCCGTTGCAGCTTGATCGCACCTTCAGTGATGCCTTCAGTAGTCTGGATGGCTGGCTCGAGGGGCTGCGTTGATGGCGCGTGAACAAGACGACCTGTTGCGTCGTGGCATCGGGATGACCTCCCAGCGTACCCGCGAGCGTTTGATCCAGCGCCTGTATGAAGAAGGCCTGTCCAACGCCCAGGTGCTGGAAGTTATCCGGCGCACGCCGCGGCACCTGTTTGTCGATGAGGCCCTGGCCCATCGCGCCTATGAAGACACCGCATTGCCGATTGGCCACAACCAGACCATCTCACAGCCGTATATGGTCGCGCGCATGAGCGAACTGCTGTTGGCGGCCGGGCCGTTGGACAAGGTGCTGGAGATCGGCACCGGTTCGGGTTACCAGACTGCCGTGCTGTCGCAACTGGTGGAGCGGGTGTTCTCGGTGGAGCGCATCAAGGTCCTGCAGGATCGCGCCAAGGAGCGCCTGGTGGAGCTCAACCTGCGCAACGTGGTGTTCCGTTGGGGCGATGGTTGGGAAGGCTGGCCTGCGCTGGCGCCCTATAACGGCATTATCGTCACGGCTGTTGCGACCGACGTGCCGCAAGCGTTGCTCGATCAACTGGCGCCTGGCGGGCGGTTGGTGATCCCGGTGGGCTCCGGCGAAGTGCAACAATTGATGCTCATTATCCGAGAGGACGAAGGCTTTTCCCGGCATGTGCTGGGCGCTGTGCGCTTCGTGCCGTTGCTCAATGGCCCGCTGGCCTGATCATTTATTCGCAAACAGTGAATTCTGTGGGTGGGGATGTGTCTTACAGCCGGGCTTATAGAGTCAACGTGATTGGAAACCGTGATTAAACATGATGAATTTTTCGTTTCAGTCGTGTGCCGGTAAAACACCAATGCCCAGTTATACTTGCGTCATATTTCAAGCCTGATACAGGCGTTCATGTTCAGCCACCACAAAGGGAGCGGCGGGTGAGTCTCACAGGTCTTGCGCAGCGTATGAGTAAAACAAGCTTTCAGCGACTGGTGCTTGGCCTTGTCTTGAGTTCCTTGTTGGTGGGTTGCTCAAGCTCCCCATCCAGCGGTGCGCGGGTTGTCGACCGAAACAGCGCCGCGCCGCAAAAGCCGACGGTCACCACCGGGCAATATGTAGTGCGAAAGGGGGACACGATGTTCTCGATCGCCTTCCGTTATGGGTGGGATTACAAGGCACTCGCAGCGCGTAACAATATTCCTGTGCCCTATACGATCCATCCCGGGCAAACCATCCGCTTCGATGGCCGCACGGGCTCAACCCCTACGGCAGTTGTGACAAATTCCGGATCTTCGCCGTCGTCCTCGAGCAGAAGGACCGTCATCACCCGACCTGCAGGCACCGCCACGTCTACGGTTGCGAGCAAGCCGGCACCCGCGCCGTTGCCGCCTGCCGGGCCGGCTCCGACCGGCTGGGGATGGCCTTCAAACGGTGTATTGATTGGAAAATTCTCTTCAAACGGTAGTTTGAATAAAGGCATTGATATCGCCGGGGATTTGGGACAGCCTGTTTTAGCTGCGTCTGATGGGACAGTGGTTTACGCCGGGAGTGGTTTACGGGGCTACGGCGAGCTGGTCATCATCAAACACAGCGATACCTACGTCAGTGCTTACGGCCACAACCGTAGGCTGTTGGTTCGGGAGGGGCAGCAGGTCAAAGTCGGACAGACAATTGCCGAAATGGGGTCAACTGGTACAGACCGGGTGAAACTGCACTTTGAGATTCGCCGCCAAGGGAAACCTGTAGATCCGCTGCAATTCCTACCCCGTCGTTGATGTGTTGCACAGCCTGTTCCCTCACGTAGAAGGAACAGGCTCCAGCGTTGCCAAGGATATAGGCGTCGCTTGAGCTTGAGGTCGAACTCACCAAAGGACTATAACAATGGCTCTCAGTAAAGAAGCGCCGGAGTTTGACATCGACGATGAGGATCTCGCTATTGAGATACTCACCGATAAGGAATCGATGTCGAATGATGAAGGGTCTGCTACACCTTCAGTTCGCACCAAATCCAAGAACTCCACCGCGTTAAAGCAACACAAGTACATTGACTACACGCGGGCGCTCGACGCAACGCAGCTGTACCTCAATGAGATCGGCTTTTCCCCTCTGCTGACGCCCGAAGAAGAAGTCCATTTTGCGCGCTTGTCGCAAAAGGGCGATCCGGCCGGGCGTAAGCGCATGATTGAAAGTAACCTGCGGCTGGTGGTTAAAATCGCCCGGCGTTATGTCAATCGTGGTCTGTCCCTGTTGGACCTGATCGAAGAGGGCAACCTGGGCTTGATCCGGGCGGTGGAGAAGTTCGACCCTGAGCGGGGCTTCCGCTTTTCAACCTATGCCACCTGGTGGATCCGCCAGACCATCGAACGGGCGATCATGAATCAGACCCGCACGATCCGGTTGCCGATCCATGTGGTCAAAGAGCTCAACGTCTACCTGCGGGCAGCGCGAGAGCTCACACAAAAACTCGATCATGAACCTTCGCCTGAAGAGATCGCCAACCTGCTGGAAAAACCGGTAGGGGAGGTCAAGCGCATGCTTGGCCTGAATGAGCGCGTGTCTTCGGTCGATGTCTCGCTGGGTCCGGATTCGGATAAAACCCTGCTGGACACCCTGACGGATGATCGCCCGACGGATCCTTGCGAGCTGTTGCAGGACGATGATCTTTCCCAAAGCATTGACCAGTGGCTGTCTGAGCTCACGGATAAGCAGCGTGAAGTGGTGATTCGCCGCTTCGGCCTGCGTGGCCATGAGAGCAGCACCCTGGAGGATGTAGGCCTGGAAATTGGCCTGACCCGTGAGCGGGTGCGGCAGATCCAGGTAGAGGGCCTCAAGCGCTTGCGTGAGATCCTCGAGAAGAATGGCTTGTCGAGTGAGTCGTTGTTCCAGTAAAGACGCTATACGAAATGTGGGAGTAGGCGTGTGTGGACGCTGGCTTGCCTGCGCTAGCATCACCTCGGTTCATCAGTTACACCGAGTCGATGCTGGGGCAGGCAAGCCAGCTTCCACATACAGCTCACTCCCACATTTTTTTGTGCCCGGAATTCTATTGGCGTAGAGCCAAATCCCAGGCATAAAAAAACCCCGCTTTTAAGGGCGGGGTTTTTTCGACTAAGTCAGTACAAGTTAGATAACTTGAACTTCTTCAGCTTGCATGCCTTTCTGACCGCGGGTAGCGATGAAAGAAACCTGTTGGCCTTCTTTCAGGCTTTTGAAGCCGTCGGATTGGATAGCTTTGAAGTGAACGAACAGGTCGTCACCGGATTGTGGAGTGATGAAGCCGAAGCCTTTTTCATCGTTGAACCACTTAACGGTACCAGTTTGGCGATTAGACATGGTGTATCTCCTTGGACAAAGTTAACTGCGACTCAGGAAAAGCCCTGGCCGAGACTGAGTGCAAAGAGCAGGAAAAATTCTTGGAGATGGTTGGATCGAAATTCAACATATCGTGTAGAGATTCTCAGTGACACAAGCAGCACAGTGGCGCCACCTTAACCCTTTTTCCGGAACGTGCCAATGGTATTTCCGAAGGTTTCTCTATTTTCGTGACTGGCGGTGGTATTTACAGTCGTCCAGCGCCGTAGCGCGGGGCCCGGCCCGACTGGCTGCGCCTTATAGCAGGCAGCGCATTCATCAAGAAAAACCCCACGCCCTTTGAACCCCACGGCCGGCCCCGGTAAGATGCCCAACAGAATTTTTCCACCTCGCTATTCAGGACATCCGCCATGAGCATCAAATCGGACAAGTGGATTCGCCGCATGGCGCAAGAGCACGGCATGATCGAGCCCTTCGTTGAGCGCCAGATCCGTGGCGAAGGCGCGGCTCCCGTGATTTCCTACGGTGTATCCAGCTACGGCTACGACGTGCGTTGCGCCGATGAATTCAAGGTGTTCACCAACATCAACTCGGCCATCGTCGATCCGAAAAACTTCGACGAAAAGAGCTTCGTCGACGTCAAGAGCGACGTGTGCATCATTCCGCCAAACTCCTTTGCCCTGGCGCGCACCGTGGAATTCTTCCGTATTCCCCGTGACGTGCTGACCATCTGCCTGGGTAAAAGCACCTACGCGCGCTGCGGCATCATCGTTAACGTGACGCCGCTGGAGCCCGAGTGGGAAGGCCATGTGACCCTGGAGTTCTCCAATACCACCACGTTGCCAGCCAAGATCTACGCCAACGAAGGCGTGGCGCAAATGCTGTTCCTGCAGTCCGACGAAGCCTGTGAAGTGTCCTATAAAGACCGCGCCGGCAAGTATCAGGGCCAGCGTGGCGTCACTCTCCCACGCGCTTGATCGAAAGGTCTTACACGTAAAGGGAATTAGTCAGCGGGAATTGACTCTATTGGGTGTACTGCCTCGGTGCGTGCAAAACGCACCGAGCCACGCTTGAGGAGTACTTTATGAAGATTGACCCGCGTATCAGCGCTGAACTCGCCCGGCTTGAACCCAACCAGATTGGTGTTTTGGCCTGGTCCCTGATGGCCGACCCAGCGTATGCGGGCGGCATCCCTGGTCAACCTGACGAAGATTGGCCCCAGCAGCCCACCGAGCCCGGTGAACCAACACTTCCGGATGAGCCGCCACCCGCGCCTGTCGCCTGATTCGTCAGGGCAGGGACATGGCCGGCACGTCAGCGCACCGGCCAGACGTCCTCATCGCCGATCACAAAGATCTGCTGATCCACGCTGTGTTCCACTGCAAAACCACCGGTAAACGCGCCAAACGCCGGCAGTAAGCTGATGCGTGAGCCGATCTGAAAGCACGGCAGCCGTAAGCTCTGGCGACCTTTGCCACGCAACCGATACACCGGATGCACATGCCCTGCGAGTACGTGGTGGCTGGCGTGGGCGTCGGGCTCATGCTGTAGCGCAAACGGCCCCATCAGCAGCGGCTCGGGCACCACCTCAATCCTCAAGTCAGCCGGCGGGTCACCTGCGCGTTTATCGTGATTGCCACGAATCAAGGTCAGGCTCAGCTCGCGATTGCGCTCCCGCCAGGCCCTCAAGGCGCTCAGGGTGCCGCTGGCGTGAGAGCCGGGGCCATGCAGGAAGTCCCCGAGAAAGATCACCTGCGCGCACGGCAAGGCCGACAGCAGCCGGTCCAGGCGTTGCAGGTTTTCCGAAGTGGTGCCCTGTGGTACTGGCTGCCCCAGGCTGCGATAGGCCGAGGCTTTGCCAAAATGTGCATCGGCAATCAGCAGGCACTGGCGAGCAGGCCAGTACATCGCCTTTTCAGCCAACAACCACACGTCCTCACCCTCAAGCATCACTGAATACACGCTTAGCGCTCCCCGTTGTCTGCGACTTTTTCCAGGTCCCGGACCATCCGCGCAATGCGCTCGGACAGCTTTTCCGAGCTCATGCTTTCGCGCATCCGCTCCACCAGCAGTGGGAAGGCCAGCGGTGTAGGCCGTTCGATCGCATGCAGGTCCAGTTTCAGCGCCACCAGATGGCGCAGGGTGTCTTCCAGGCGACGAATATCCAACTCGTCCCGCAGGACTTCTTCCCCGGCCTGGGTCAGCAGCAGGTTCTGCGGGTCGTATTGCTTGAACACTTCATAGAACAAGCCGCTGGACGCCTGCACCTGACGGGTGCTTTTCGGCGCGCCGGGGTAGCCGGCAAACACCAGCCCGGCGATGCGTGCGATTTCGCGAAAGCGGCGCAGGGCCAGTTCACCTGCGTTCAGGCTGGCCGCTACATCCGGCAATAAATTCGCCGGACTCAGCAGCGCCTCGTTCAATAAAAGCGGCCAGTCCACCGGCGTGGCGCTCAACAGTTCCAAGCCGTAATCATTCACGGCAATCGAAAAGGTCACCGGTTGCAGTTGGCTGACCCGCCACGCCAACAGACTCGCCAGCCCCAGATGCACCTGGCGCCCCGCAAACGGGTAGAGAAACAGGTGCCAGCCCTCCCGCGATTTCAGGGCTTCGGCGAGTAAATGCTCGCGCGTTGGCAGGCCCGACCAGCGCAACTGAGTGTGCAGCAACGGTTGCACCGCCCGCATCTCAGGGCCGTCATATCGCCCGTGCGCGGCGGCATCAAAACGCTCAACCACCGCTTGGGCCAACTCATTGGAGAGCGGCATGCGCCCGCCATTCCAGCGCGGCACGGCGGCTTTTTTCGCGGTGCTGCGTCGCACATAGGCGGTCATGTTTTCCACCCGCACCAGCTCCAGTAAACGCCCGGCAAACAGAAAACCATCCCCGGGTTTGAGTCGGGCGATAAAGCCTTCCTCGACACTGCCCAGGTTCTTGCCGCCACCGCCCTTGCTCCAGAATTTCAGCTGAATACTGGCGTCGCTGACGATCGTGCCCACGCTCATGCGGTGACGGCGCGCCAGGCGGGCATCCGGCACACGCCAGATACCCTGTTCGTCGGGCTCCACACGGCGATAGTCCGGGTAGGCAGTCAGTGACAGGCCGCCATGGCGCACAAACCCCAGCGCCCAGGCCCAATCGGCGTCTGTGAGGTCGCGATAGGCCCAGGCACCGCGCACCTCCGCCAGCAGCGCCTGGGGGATAAACCCACCGCCCAGGGCCATGCTGACCAGGTGCTGTACGAGCACATCCAATGGTTTGTAAGGCGATTCTCGGGCTTCGATGTGCCGCAGGGCGATGGCATCCTGCGCCGCTGCCGCTTCCACCAATTCGAGGCTGTGGGTTGGCACCAGCGTCACCCGTGACGGCCGCCCCGGCGCATGGCCGGAGCGCCCCGCGCGTTGCATCAAGCGCGCGACGCCTTTGGCCGAGCCGATCTGCAGCACCCGCTCCACCGGCAGGAAATCCACGCCCAGGTCCAGGCTGGAGGTACACACCACCGCTTTCAACTGGCCATCCTTCAAGGCCCGCTCCACCCAGTCACGCGTCTCCCGCGACAACGAGCCGTGGTGCAAAGCAATCACGCCGGCCCAATCCGGGCGTGCCTCCAGCAACGCCTGGTACCAGATCTCCGACTGCGCCCGGGTATTGGTAAAGACCAGGCAGCTGCTGCTGGTATCCACTTCGGCCACGACCTGCGGCAACATTTTCAAACCGATATGCCCGGCCCAGGGAAAACGCTCGGCAACGGGCGGCAAAAGGGTGTCGACCTTCAGCTCTTTAGCCGTTTGCCCCTGCACATTGATCCCGCCGCCCTGTGGGACCAGGACCTCCAAGGCGTGGGCCTGATTACCCAGCGTTGCCGAAATGCCCCACACCACGAGCTCCGGATGCCAGCGCCGCAAACGCGCCAACGCCAGTTGCAGTTGTACCCCGCGTTTATTGCCGATCAGTTCATGCCACTCATCCACGATCACCATGCGCAGATGCGCCAGGCTCGTTTCACTGTCGGCACGCGCCAGCATCAACGTCAGGCTTTCCGGTGTGGTGACCAGCGCGGTAGGTTGCCGACGCGTCTGGCGTGCGCGTTCGCTGCTGCTGGTGTCGCCGGTGCGCAGGCCGACGCTCCAGGGAATCTGCAAGGCCGCAAGCGGCGCTTCCAGAGCGCGGGCGGTGTCGGCGGCTAATGCGCGCATGGGCGTGATCCACAACACGCTGAGCGGCTCAGCAGGCGCTTTGCGTTTGCCGGTGGCGGGCGGGCGAGTGATGGCGAAACGATTGAGGGCGGCAAACCACAGCGCGTAGGTTTTACCCGCGCCGGTGCTGGCATGCAGCAACCCCGACTGGCCCTCCTTGACCGCTGCCCATACGGCCTTTTGAAAGGCGAACGGCTTCCAGCCCTTGGCGGCAAACCAGTGTTTTGCGAAGTCGAGGGGTTTTGCCATGGGGCGGCTGACGCTCTGGAGGTTGTCTTTCAAAGACCCTCCAGGCGCCGCAAAGGTTTACTTCAAATTACCGCTCAGAAATTGCTGCAGGCGCTCGCTCTTCGGGTTGCCCAGCACCTCTTCGGGCGTGCCTTGCTCTTCCACCAGGCCTTTGTGCAGGAACAGCACCTGGCTCGACACCTTGCGGGCAAAGCTCATTTCGTGGGTGACCATAATCATGGTGCGGCCTTCCTCGGCCAGCCCCTGGATCACTTTCAGCACTTCGCCCACGAGTTCCGGGTCGAGGGCCGAGGTGGGTTCGTCGAACAGCATCACCTCAGGCTCCATGGCCAGGGCACGGGCGATGGCCACGCGTTGCTGCTGGCCACCGGACAGGAACGCCGGGTATTGATCGGCCACGCGCGCCGGCAAACCCACTTTGTCCAGGTAGCGACGGGCGCGGTCTTCGGCGTCCTTCTTGCTGCAACCCAGCACCCGGCGCGGGGCCATGGTGATGTTTTCCAGCACGCTCATGTGGCTCCACAAGTTGAAATGCTGGAACACCATTGCCAGGCGCGTGCGCAGGCGTTGCAGCTCGGCGTCGTCGGCCACGCGCATGCCGTGGCGGTCGCTGACCATGCGGATCTGCTGGCCGTCGAGGGTCATCGCGCCGTCATTGGGGGTTTCCAGAAAGTTGATGCAGCGCAAAAAGGTGCTCTTGCCCGAGCCACTGGCGCCGATCAGGCTGATCACGTCACCGGTCTTGGCCTTGAGCGAGACACCTTTGAGCACTTCATTGTCGCCATAGCTTTTATGCAGGCCTTCAACGGTCAATTTGTACATGGGGCGTGCATCCTCAAGGCGAAAGTAGGTAGCCACTGCGGTAGGCTTCAGTGCCGGCGACATGGCTGATCACCATGCCGGCAGTGGCCATGCGCCGCAGCGAACGGGCGTAAAGCAGGCCGGCATTTTTGCAGTGCACGGGCGTTACGCGGTCAGTAATAGGGTCGATGATTTCAGCGATCAGTTGCCCCGCCTCCAGGTATTCGCCCGGCAGGGCGCTGAACACCAGCAAGCCGCCGACGGGCGTGGTGACCGGCTCGACACCCGCCAGTGGGGTGGCCGGGTAGGGCAAGTCGGGCAATGGCGCCGCGTCGCCGGTAATGGCGCCGAAGTGAATCAGATAGTCGATAATCGCCTGGCAATCGAGGCCGGCCAGGCCGTGGTTGACGTCGCCTTGGCCGCGCAGTTCGACGGTCACCGAAAAGCTGCCCATGGGAATCGGGAAGCGCTCGCCGAAGCGTTGCTGCAACTGCCACCACACCAGGGTGAAACACTCATCAAAGGACTGCCCGCCGGAATCGGTGGCGAGCAAGTTGGCTTCCGAGCCGATATAGCGCGCCAATGGCTCCACCTGCGGCCAGGCCTCGGGCGTGGTGTACAGGTGCGCCACGGCTTCAAAGTCGCAATGCAGGTCCAGCACCATGTCAGCGTCGCAGGCCAGGCGTTGCAGCACCAGGCGTTGGGATTGCAACTGGGTCTGCGCGGTGTGCGCCGCAAGGGCCAGGCTCAGGGCGTCGCGAATGAGTTCGACGTTATGCTTGGGGTCCTCTCCCAGCAGGTCTTCGACCTGATTACCAACCTCGTCGCTGAGGTCGACAAACAGGCGATTGAAGTTCTGCCCGCTTTCCAGTTCGTAGCGGCCCAGTGGGATGTCCATCAACACCTGATCCAGGCCCACCGGGTTGGCGATCGGCACCAACACGACTTCACTCAGCAGCCGTCCGGCAGCGGCCAGCTCGGCAAGACGCGCCTTCAAGTGCCAGGCCACCAGCATGCCCGGCAGTTCATCGGCATGCAGCGATGACTGGATGTAGACCTTGCCTTCAGCCTGTTCCGGGCCGAAGTGGAAACTGTGAATCTGCCGCGCCGTACCTGGCACCGGCGCGATCAGTTCGTGTACCTGATGACGCATGAATGCTCCTTAGTGGCTCGGCCCGAGGAAGGCCAGCCAGCGGCGCTCCGCCAGACGAAACAGACCGACCAGGGCAAAGGTCACGGTCAGGTAGATCAGTGCGGCGATACCGAATGATTGAAAGGTCATGTAGGTGGCCGAGTTGGCGTCCCGGGCAACCTTGAGAATGTCCGGCACCGTTGCGGTAAAGGCCACGGTGGTCGAGTGCAGCATCAGGATCACTTCATTGCTGTAGTACGGCAATGAGCGGCGCAGGGCCGACGGCATGATCACATACGCATACAGCTTCCAACCGCTCAGGCCATAGGCCTTGGCCGCCTCGACCTCACCGTGGGCCATGCTGCGGATCGACCCGGCGAAAATCTCGGTGGTGTAGGCGCAGGTATTGAGGGCAAACGCCAGGATGGTGCAGTTCATCGCGTCGCGAAAGAACGCATCCAGCACCGGCTGCGCGCGTACGGCGGCAATGCTGTAGATCCCGGTGTAGCAGATCAGCAGTTGGATATAGAGCGGCGTGCCACGAAACAGGTAGGTGTAGAACTGCACCGGCCAGCGAATATAGCGTTTGCGCGACACGCGGGCGATGGACAGCGGGATCGACACCAGAAAACCAAACACCAGCGAGGCGCTGAGCAGCCACATGGTCATCGCCAGCCCGGTAATGTGCTGGCCGTCGCTATAAAGGAAGGGGCGCCAGTATTGCTGCAGAAGTTCGATCATCGCACGGCCTCCCTGGACCCAGCGGAGTAGCGACGTTCAAGCCGACGCAGGACGAAGTTAGAGGCGCTGGTGATGAGCAAGTAGATAAATGCCGCGATTACCAGGAAGTAGAACAGTTGATAGGTACTCTTGCCCGCATCCTGGGCAGCCTTGACCAGGTCAGCGAGACCGATGATCGACACCAGCGCGGTGGCCTTGAGCATCACCATCCAGTTGTTACCGATGCCCGGCAGGGCAAAGCGCATCATCTGTGGGAAAGTTACAAAGCGAAACCGCTGCCCGCGAGTCAGCCCATAGGCGGTCGCGGCTTCGAGCTGACCACGGGGCACCGCGAGGATGGCGCCGCGAAAGGTCTCGGTGAAGTAGGCACCGTAGATGAAGCCCAGGGTGATAACCCCGGCGCTGAATGGGTCGATCTCGATGTAGTCCCATTCCATGAAGTCGGTAAAACCGGTCAGCCAGATTTGCAGGCTGTAGAAAATCAGCAACATCAGCACCAGGTCGGGCACGCCGCGAATCAAGGTGGTGTAGAGCTGGGCGGGGATGCGGATCAGGCTGACGCTGGACAGTTTTGCGCTGGCGCCGATCAGGCCCAGTAGAACGCTGACGGCCAGGGAGGCGACCGACAGTTTCACGGTCATCCACGTACCTTGCAGCAACAGCGGGCCGAACCCCTTCAAACTGAAGGCACTCAGCCCCAGGGTTTGCAAAAGATCTTCAAACATGAATTCAGGACCTATGGCGATAAAAAAGCGCCCACCTGAAAAAGGTGGGCGCCAGGGTGTTATTTACCGCTGTACAGGTTCAGATCGCCGAAGTGTTTCTTCTGGATGGTGGCGTAGGTGCCATCATCGTGTAACGCTTTGATACCTTTATCGAGCAGGGCCTTGAGGTCTTTGTTACCTTTTTTGATACCGACCGCCGTTTTGGATGGCAACAGTGGGTCATCGATGGCCTTGCTGACTTCGTAGCCAGCGCCCGCTGGCGACTTCAAAAAGCCCAGTTCGGCTTGCAGCATGTCCTGCACCGAAGCGTCGAGACGACCGGAAGTCAGGTCGGCGTACACTTGGTCCTGGTTGGCATAAGCCTTGGTGGTGACACCGGCTTTATCCAATACGGCCTTGGCGTAGGCTTCCTGGATGGTGCCTTGCTCGTAACCCACGGATTTGCCCTTGAGCGACTCAGGCGTGGAGTAGTTCGCGCCTTTCTTGAACACCAGCGAAGTCGGGCCGGAGAACAGCTCGCTGGAGAAGTCGATCGCCTTTTCACGGGCTTCGGTCACGGTCATCGAGGAAATCACGCCGTCGAACTTGTTGGCGTTGAGGCCTGGAATCATGCCGTCAAAGTCACTTTCGACCCACTTGCACTTGACCTTCAGCTCGGCGCAGATCGCATTGCCCAGGTCGATATCGAAGCCTACCAGGCTGCCGTCGGCGGCCTTGGATTCGAACGGCGCGTAGGAAGGATCGACACCAAAACGCAATTCCTTGTATTCCTTGGCTGTAGCAACACCAGCAGCCATGCACAGAGCCAGTGCAGAAAGGGTCAGCAATGCTTTTTTCATTATGTAATCCCTGGAAACCAAGATAAGCGCTTGTGGCGCGTTTATGACTGTTACTGAACGGTGTCAGACGGATCACAGGTAGCAATTTCTGCACCATAGTTCCGAATGTCGTTCCGAATGATTGTTTTAAAAGGAAGGACGAGGGAGTTCTGAGTGTAGGAGATGCCCGAAAATGGGCATGAATTTTTCAGCGCACCATTTAGAGGCGCATGCGGATAAAAACCGGCGAGCTGGCCTGCTCCCACAATCATTGAGGGGATTGCAGAAGAAGCGTCAGGCCAGTAAGTCCTGCAGCGTTCCCAGATTGTCGGCCTCGTCCACCGCCTTATCCTGGCGCCAGCGCAGCATCCTCGGAAACCGCACCGCAATCCCGCTCTTGTGCCGCTTGGACAGGGCGATCCCCTCGAACCCCAGTTCAAACACCATGCTCGGCGTCACACTGCTGACCGGGCCGAATTTTTCCAGCGTGGTTTTACGCACGATGGCATCGACCTTGCGCATTTCTTCGTCAGTCAGGCCCGAATACGCCTTGGCGAACGGCACCAGCGTGCGTTCAGTTCCCGGCGGGCCGTCCCACACCGCGAAGGTGTAGTCGCTATACAGGCTGGCACGGCGGCCATGGCCGCGCTGGGCGTAAATCAACACGGCGTCGACGCTGAACGGGTCGACTTTCCATTTCCACCACACGCCCATGTCCTTGGTACGGCCTACGCCGTAGAGACCCTCACGCGCCTTGAGCATCATGCCCTCCACGCCGAGGCGGCGAGAGTCCTCACGTTGTTGGGCGAGGTCCGCCCAGCTGTCACCGGTCAGCAGCGGTGATGGCAACAGTATCGGTTGGTTGCACTGCGCAATCACCTGCTCAAGCTGGGCGCGGCGCTCGGCCTGGGTGTGGTTGCGCCAGTCTTCGCCCTGGTATTCCAGCAGGTCGTAGGCCAAAACGGCGACCGGCGCGTCCTCAAGGACTTTTTTGCTTAAGGTTTTGCGGCCGATGCGCTGTTGCAGGCGTGCGAAAGGCTGCACTGCGTCCTTCCACACCACGATTTCGCCGTCGATTACCGTGCCATCCGGCAGCCCACTCACCAGGCTGTGCAGTTCAGGAAATCGTTCGGTGACCAGCTCTTCCCCCCGAGACCAGACCCATAGGCGACCTTCACGCTTGACCAGTTGCGCGCGGATGCCGTCCCATTTCCATTCCACCTGCCAGTCGGCGGGGGAGCCGAGCAGGGCGTCGAATTGCTCCACTGGTTGGGCCAACCCGTGGGCGAGGAAAAATGGATAAGGTTGGCCGCCGCGTTGCGCATGTTCGTCGGACGATTCGGCGGCGATTAGCTTGAGGTAGCCTTCGGCTGTCGGACGGTTGGACAGGTCGGTGTAGCCCACCAAGCGCTGGGCCACGCGTTTGCTGTCGAGGTCGGCCATGGCGGCAAGGGCGCGGGTGACCAGCAATTTAGACACACCCACGCGAAAACTGCCGGTGATCAATTTGATGCACACCATCAGGCTCGGTTGATCCAGTTGCGCCCATAACGCCGGCAGGCGTTCGGCCAGTTCCAGCGGCGGCAGACCGCGCAGGGGCAGGAGCTTTTCTTCCAGCCATACCGCCAGACCGTCTTCCGAGGTGTAGGTCGATTCCGGTAACAGCAGGGAAATGGTCTCCGCCAAGTCGCCGACGGACTGGTAACTTTCCTCGAATAACCAGGGTTCAATGCCCGACGCTTCGGTGGCCATGTCCCGCAGCAAGCGTGTGGGCACCAGTTGACGCGGCCGCCCGCCGGACAGGAAGTACACGGCCCACGCGGCATCCTGTGGCGGTGCTTGGCGAAAGTAGGTTTGCAGCGCGGCAAGCTTGGCGTTGCTGGACGTGGTGGCGTCGAGGTTGGCGTACAACTCGGCGAATGCTTTCATGCCGTGGCCTCTTCTTCATCATCACCGTATTCGGTGGTGAAGCCCTGGGCGTCCAGGCCTTTTTCGCGCAGGTGGCGCACCAATACGCCTACGGAGCCGTGGGTGACCATCACCCGCTCGGCGCCGGTTTGCTCGATGGCCCACAACAGGCCGGGCCAATCGGCGTGGTCCGACAGCACAAAGCCGCGGTCCACACCGCGCCGTCGCCGAGTGCCGCGCAGGCGCATCCAGCCGCTGGCGAACGCGTCGCTGTAGTCGCCGAAGCGGCGTATCCAGCTGCTGCCTCCGGCGGAGGGTGGCGCAATGATCAAGGCTTGGCGCAGCAGCGGGTCGGTTTTGTTAACGTCGCCAGCATAAAGGGTTTCGGGGATATAGACCCCGGCCTCGCGGTACACGCGGTTCAAGGGTTCGACCGCACCGTGGCTGAGGATCGGGCCGATACTGGCATCGATGCCGTGCAGGATGCGCTGGGCTTTGCCGAAGGAATAACAGAACAGCACGCTGGCCTTGCCGGCGGCGATATTGGCCTGCCACCAATCATTGATCCCGGCGAAGATCTGCGCCTGGGGCTGCCAGCGATAGATCGGCAGGCCAAACGTGGATTCGGTGATAAAGGTGTGGCAACGCACCGGCTCGAAAGGCGCGCACGTGCCATCGGGTTCGACCTTGTAGTCACCGGATGCGACCCAGACTTCGCCCTGGTATTCCAGTCGCACCTGGGCTGAGCCGAGCACATGCCCGGCGGGGTGAAAGCTCAACGTGACGCCGTGGTGCAGGAGTTTTTCACCGTAGGCGAGGGTCTGCAGGTTGATGTCCTGACCCAACCGCGAGCGCAGGATGCCTTCGCCGGGCGCGGCCGCCAGATAGTGCTGGTTGCCCGTGCGGGCGTGGTCGCCGTGGGCGTGGGTGATGACCGAGCGCTCGACGGGGCGCCAAGGGTCGATGTAAAAATCACCGGCGGGGCAGTAGAGGCCTTCGGGCCGGGCGATGACAAGGTCCATGGGCGTGCCGCGGGCAATGGGCTTATCAGGTATGAGGGGACGGTGGGGCGAGAAGTTCTATCGGAATGCGTAAGGTCAATGTGGGAGCGGGCTCGCTCGCGAAAGCGCGGGTTCAGCCCATTCTTGAGTGACTGATCGAGCGCATTCGCGAGCAAGCCCGCTCCCACCGGTTTGATTCGGTTTCTTCAGTCAAAAACCGGGTTACTTGCCGGGCGTCAGGGTCAACCGGGTCTTCCCATATACCTTGTCAAAATTCTGCGGCTGCATCGGGAAGCTCAGGTATTGCGCCTTGAGCGCCGGGTCGATGCCGTTCGCATAGTTCGGGCTGGCCGGGTTGCCGGACTGGCCGATGCCGCCCTGGCCCATCATCGGTTCGGCCTGGCCAAAGTCGACGATCATGCGCAGCGCCGGCACTTGGGTCGTCGCGAAGTCCTGGCCCCAGCGATACGGCGCCGGGTTCAAGGTGTTGTGGTCGCCGCCACTGGCGAATGGGCCACGAATCACTTGGCCGCTGGTGTTTTTCCAGGTGGTGCTGTGCAACTTGCCCCACTGCCAGGCCTTGCGATCACTGCCCAGTTGGCTGTCGCCGGCGCTGATTGCGGCGGCGAGGCTGCGGGCCAGGATCGCCGGCTTGTCTTCTTTTTGCGCGGTGCGCACGTCATCCCAGAACGGGCTGTCTTCGCGGCCCAGCAGGTGGTCGGCGTTGGCGGAGTAGGACACGTTGGCGTTGCTGATAAAGGCTTTCCAGCTGGCGCTGTTTTCCGGGCCGAGTTCGTCGAGGAAGATCTGTTTGGTGCTTTCCTGCAGGAACAGCTCGTAGATCGCTGCGTCCGCGGAAGTCGGCGCCAGGCGGCCATCAAAAGCCATCAGGCGAGTCAGCGCCTCGCGCGCCTTGGCCGCTTCGGCTGCCGGCAATGCCTCGATTGCCTGTTTCAGCGGCTGGGCCATGCCCGGCGCCTGGAACATGCTCTTGAGTTTGGCGGCGAACGTGGTGGTCTGGTCGTACTGCATGGCGATCATGCTGCGCGCGTCATGCTTGCCGGCGTTGGCCAGTTGCGCCAGACGCTCGCTGCGTTCCGGTGCATCCCAGGAGTTGGACAGCTGCATGCCATAGCCGCGTGGCGCGGTGCGTTGGTTGGCGGTGCCGATCCAGCCTTGGGCCGGGTCTTGATCGTAGGGGTGCAGCATCGCGTCGGCGTAACCGTCCCAGTCAAAACGCGCGTCCCAGCCCGGCGAGGGCAGCAGGCCTTCGCCTTCGCGGCGGTTGGGGAAGCGGCCGGTGACTTGCCAGCCAATGCTGCTGGCGTCGGCGAAAATCATGTTCAGGGCGATGGCACGGATTTCCCGGGTCGCATCCGAGGCCTTGCCGGCGCTTTGTGCGCGGGACAGGTCGAAGAACGCATCCAGGCTCTTGTCATCCTTGAAATCGGCGGTTTGCAGGGCCAGGCCGAAACCGCTGGTCAGGGCCTGGCTGCTGTTGAGCAGGGCGCCGTGGCGGGTTTCGTACACCACTTCGCGAATCGGCCGTTGGCCCTTGGCGAGGTAGGTTTCATTGCGCACGGCGGCCGGCAGCCATTTGCCGTTGTTCTCGTAGTACAACGCGCTGCCCTGGCGCTTGACCTTCTCCAGGAACAGGTCCTGGGTATCGCCTTTGACGGCGCTCATGCTCCACGCCACTTTGCCGTTGAAGCCCGACAGCAGGGTCGGCAGGCCGGCAATCGAGGCGCCGACCGCCTGGTATTTCGGCGCGCGAATCTGCACGTAGTTCCACGGCGACGGTGCTTGTGGCTGGGCCGCGAGGTCGTTGGCCAGCAAACTTTTGCCGCTGCGGCTGCGTTGCGGGCCGATGGCCCAGTTGCTTGACGTGGTAACGGCCAGCGCATTCACGCTGCTCAACTGCTGACCAACGCTTTCCAGCCCGGCCAGGCCGGTGATCTGGCTGAGGTTGACGCCTTTGAGCTTGTCGGTTTCGGCCAGCGGGATCGGCTCGTCCGGCGCGCTTGGGGTGAGCCAGGCGAGTTTGTCGACGCCGACCTTTTGCGCGAGCACCAACGACGACAGCTCTTCCTGCAGGTTGCTCGACTCGCTGAAGTTCAGCAGGCAGAACAGCAGTGCCGAATCTTCCGGTTTCCAGTACTCCGGCTTGTAGCCCGTCTGGGCCAAGTCCGGCGGCAGCTTGTCGCGGTAGCGGAACAGGTAGGCGTTGACGCCACGGGCATACACTTCAAAGAAGCGCTTGAGGCGCGGTGAGGAGGCGTTATACAGCTCGCCGGCGCTTTTTTTCAGGTTAACGGCCCGCATGAAACGGTCGACGTCCAGCATGTCCGCGCCGGACATTTCCGCCAGCCGGCCCTGAGCCAGCAGGCGCAAGGTGACCATCTGCGTGATGCGATCGCTGGCGTGCACATAACCAAGGCTGAACAGCGCGTCATGGAAGGTGTTGCTTTCGATCAGCGGCATGCCCTGGGCGTTGCGGCGCACCGAAACATTCTGTGCCAGGCCTTTGATCGGCTGCACACCGGCGACGGGAGGCAGGGTGTCCTGGGTGCTCTGGATCTGGCAACCGGCCAGGCTTAATGCACTGGCTACTGCCGCGGCAACGCCGAACCGGGGAAGAAAATGTGAGAGGGCTGGCGAGGCCATGGCAAAGCTCCTGCGGGGGGTAGCGTCATTAAAGGCGCTACGTTAGTGAGCGTGGCGAAACGACGCAAGCAGGAGTTTGGGTCTTGCGCAAATCATAGGTGGGAGCGGGGTTGCTCGCGAACGCGGTGTGTCAGTCAATCAAGGTCTGACTGAACCACCCCGTTCGCGAGCAAGCCCGCTCCCACAGTTTCACCGAGCAAGACTTTGAATCAGGATTTGGGCGGATTCACCTTCTGTACCAGTTCATACGCCCGAACCGTCGCCGGCCGCTCTTTGATGCTGTTGAACCAGCGATGAACGTGGGGGAAATCCTCCAGACGCTGGCTCTGCCATTTGTGGGAAACAATCCACGGGTAAATCGCCATGTCAGCAATGCTGTACGCCTCGCCCGCCACGAACGGACGATCCGCCAGGCGCCGGTCCAGCACGCCATACAGGCGCGCGGTTTCATCTACGTAGCGTTTAATCGCGTAGGGGATTTTCTCTGGTGCGAACTGGCTGAAGTGATGGTTCTGCCCGGCCATCGGCCCAAGCCCACCCATTTGCCAGAACAGCCATTGCAACGCTTCCTGGCGACCGCGCAGGTCTTTGGGAATGAACTGGCCGGTTTTTTCCGCGAGGTACAGCAGGATTGCGCCTGATTCAAACAGCGAAATCGGCGCGCCGCCGTCGCTCGGGTGCTGATCGACGATGGCCGGAATACGGTTGTTGGGAGCGATCTTCAAGAAGTCCGGCTTGAACTGGTCGCCCTGGCCGATATTGATCGGGTGCACCTTGTAGGGCAGACCGGCTTCTTCCAGAAACAGCGATACTTTGTGACCGTTGGGGGTAGTCCAGTAATACAGGTCGATCATGAAGCTCTCCAAATGAGCGAATGCCTGTAGGTATAGGTGATGTTTGGGGCGCGAAAATTCAATGAAACATTTAGCGCTACCGTTAGAAGCGTTTTACACCGCGCACACCTTTGGGCGGGCGCATCACGGGCGCTTGAATGTGAGTCATCGCGAGGGCGGGGGGATGGCAGGGGCTGTTGCTGTTTCAGAGAAACCCTGAACTGAAATCACGTGCAAATGTGGGCGCAGGCACGCCAGCCCCCACATTGACTGCACTCAGGGCATCAGGCCCCGTGGCACTTCTTGAATTTCTTCGCGCTGCCGCATGGGCAAGGGTCGTTGCGACCAACGTCTTTCAGGGTGTTGCGCACCGGCTCCTGGTGAGCGTGGCCGCAGTTCGGGCCGTGGACATGGCCGTGGTCGTGATCATGGTGATCGTGATCGTGGTTGCAGTCAGGACCATGGACATGGGGTTGCTGAGTCATCGATGTCGCTCCGGAATAAAATCGCCGGGGATTATCTCGCCATTGTGGGCGACCTGCACGTCATTACCGATGAATAATCCGGTTTTCAGCTCGCCTTCCAGACGATAGGGGACGGGCTTGGTGGGGTTTTTCAACATCTGCACCACATCGCGAATCTTTGGCCAGAGGTTGGTACGCACCGACACCCGGAAAAACCCATGGCTTCGCGGCGGTATGGTGAGCCATTCGTTGGACTCGCCTTCGGTCAGCACGAAACTGCCCAGGGTGACTTTGTAGATCAACCCGCGCACCGTGAGGTCCGCGTCGTCACGGTTGTCCACGCGAAAGTACAGCTTGAACTTTTGTTCCAGCAACTTGGCCCGTACCACTTCAACTTTCACCAGCGAGACGTGAGGCGCGGGCGTGTCGTCTTCGAACCATGAAGCACACCCGGTCAGACTCAGGGTCAACGCCAGCATCAAGCTGTACATCCGGAGCATGGCGTTATCCTTGAGTTGATTAGAGGTAGCCGGAACAGCACTTCTTGAATTTCTGCCCGCTGCCACACAAACATACATCATTGCGCCCAACCTTCACTTCAACCGTCGGGTCAATGAAGTACCAGCGCCCATCATTCTGTACGAAAGAAGATTGCTCACGGTGGCTGTGTTCTCCGCTACCGTCGTGCCAGCGTGCGGTAAAGGTCACAAAGGCATGTTCGGGCTGGCCGCCGAACACCTCCGAGCTTTCCACTTCAAGGCCCAGCCAAGTGCTCTGGGCACTCCAGGCGCCGATGGCAGCGCGGTCCAGGCCGGCTTGCTGCGCCGGCACGGTGGTGGCCACCAGATAGTCCACCAGGCCCAGCACATAGGCGCTGTAGCGTGAGCGCATCAGCGCGGTGGCGCAGGGCGCGGGGTGGCCGGCGTGATAATGGCCGCAGCAGGCATCCAGCAGGTTGCCACTGCCGCAGGGGCATATGGATGTACTCATGGTTACCACCAATACTTTCCGAAGTTTTCCGGGTTGGCCCAGAAGCGGGCGTTGAGCCAGTCCGGCACTTGTTTATAGTCAAGCAGATCATAGGTGAACAGCGTCAGGACCTGATCGTCACGCTGGAAGCGCTCGCCGGCTTGCAACGCCAGGGAGAAGAAGTCGGTGTCTTTCCAGCCGCAGGCGCTCAGGTCCACCAACACCGCAATGCGGCTGCTGTTGAGGTTGCGAATGCCGCCGAGCAGGGTCAGGCCCTGCGGTTTTGACAGATGCTCCAGGCAATCGACCACCAATGCCAGGTCAAAACGCTGCGCCGCCAGTTCTGCCGGCAACGGCCCGGGCGGGGCGATCGACACTTGGGTCTGCGGATGCTCGGCCTGAAAGGCCTCCAGCGCCGGAAACTGGCTGGCACCCAACAGCAACAGGCGTTTGGGTTGGTGTAAATCGAGCAAAGCGGCCAGGGCTTGCTGGGGTGTACGGGAAGAAATGCCAGCGGTCATCAGAGATCCTCACATCATGACCCTAGAGACTAGCGCGGCTGAGCGTGCGGGCCTAGAGCGGGCGGCGGCGAAAAGTCCGCCAAGAGCAGCGATCCTCAATGAAACCGGGGGTGTGGCGTACTGGCGCAGATGAAAAGAGCGGTCTTTACTCCACCCATCGGCCCCCGCCGATACCCTCAGGAGAAAGCACATGAGCATCATGCGGACAGCTCTACCCTTGGTTCTGCTAACCGGAGTATTGACAGGTTGCGCAGGTTTGCAAAAAACCGATTGGCCCACCTGTGCAGCCGTCGGTGGTGTGACCGGTGCCGCGATTGGCGCCACAAAAAGTTCGGCGTACGCCGGCTATGGCGCGTTGCTGGTCGGCGGCATGGCCGGTGCCTATTGCTGGGTACATGGTGATGGCGACGAAGATGGCGATGGTGTGCCGGACAGCCGCGACAAGTGCCCAGGCACGCCGAAAGGGGTGCAGGTCGACGCCAACGGTTGCCCACCCGCGCCTGTGCAGGCAGCGGTGGTTGAGGAAGTTGTCGTGGTCAAGGAAGAGACCATCGTGATTCGTGATGTCCACTTCCAGTTCGACTCGGCCAAGTTGACGGCGGCGGATAAAACCAAACTCGACGTGATAGCCACTCGCCTGAAAAAAGAAGCCCCAAGCGCGCAACTGCGGGTCAGTGGGCATACCGACAGCGTCGGTAAAGACGCCTATAACCAAAGGCTCTCGGAAAAACGCGCCCATTCGGTCACCGACTACTTGATCAGTTCCGGTGTACCGCGCAGTAACTTTGTGTCGGTGACCGGCGCGGGCGAAAGCCACCCGGTAGCAGACAACAAAACCGCTGAAGGGCGTGCATTGAACCGCCGCGTGGAAATCCAAATCAACCGCTGACCACCCTTGCCCCTGTGCGAGCCACAGGGGCATTGCCGGCGATCCCCCTCAAGTTTTTTCATCCTTCACTGGCAAATCGCCTGCAGAAGTCGGTACTGTGCGCCCAAAGAATAATAGGCAGGGGCATGCGGGATGAAAGTGTTTTGGGGGCTGGGAAAATGTCTGACGTTGCTGTTCTGGGGCGTGGTGCTGGTCAATCTGTTCCGGCCGCTGACTAATCCGTTTCACCTGTTGGTCAGCCTGGCCGGCAGTCTGCTGTTCCTTACCCACTTGTTGGAACTGCTGTTGTTCAACAGCAGCGTGAAGCACCGTGCCCACCCCTGGCGTGACCGCTTGCAGATTCTGCTGGTGGGGATGTTCCATGTGCGGGGCCTGTCGGCGCCTGCAGAGTTTAATGAAACGAACAAGGAGGCCAGTCATGCGTAAGGTTTTTCTGTTGGCCCTGTTGGTCAGCCCCATCGCCCTGGCCCAAAGTGTCAGTGTTGAAACCAACTCGTTGATGCGTCTGCCCAGCAGCACCAGCGTTTTGCAGCTCGAACGCCTGGATGTGGCGGACTACGGCACATTGTTGGTCCCGGCGACGATCACTCAGGTCAGCGTGGATGAGTTGCACCTGGGCCGCGAAGCGCGTATCGCGATCGCCCCCGGCAATACTGCGCTGCAATTGCAGGTGCGCAATGCGCAACTTGAGCATGGCAGCCAGATCACCTCGCGCGGTGCCCCGGGCACCCATGAACGGCCAGCCAAGGCCGGGCGGGATCTGGTCCTGCGTATCAATGCCCTGACCGCCGAACAATTGTCGGTGGATGCTCGAGGTGGCGCCGGCGCCCAAGGGTATGCCGGCCTGGATGGTGCCAACGGCGTGGACCCCGGTTGCACCTGGGGTTCGGCGGGGCGTGGCGCCAATGGCGATAACGGTGGCGATGGTCTGCCAGGCGCGGCGGGCGCGCAGGTGCGCGTCGAGTTGCCACAGAGCTTCCCGGCTGAACAGATCAAGGTCTGGGTCGATGGCGGAGCGGGTGGCCTGGCCGGAACAGCGGGCAAGCCCGGCAAAGGTGGGCAGTCTAAAGGTTGCCTGGTGTATCGCGCCGATGGCGGCGCCAAGGGACGCCCAGGGCTGGAAGGGCCACCGGGGCCGGCTGGGCCGGCAGGGGCTGTGACTATTCAGCGGCTCTGAGTCGACGGGTCTGACGCCATCGCGGGCAAGCCCGGCTCCCACAGGTGATTGCATTTCAATGTGGGAGCCGGGCTTGCCCGCGATGGCGGACTAACGATCGCCTCAGAACATCGGCCGAGCCGAAGCCATCGCCACCACCACCAGCCCCACGATCAAATTAATCCCCACCAGCTTGCGAATCTGCCCCAGCGCAGCCGCACCCGCCGGCCAATCCTCAGCGGCCACCGCTGCGCGCAGTTCCGGGAACTTCAATGCCTGGATGCGGATAAACAGCGCCGTCATCACCAGGTATAACCCCATCATCACCTGCACATAGCGCGGCGCGGTTTCGAAACCGCTGAAACGCAGTTGCAGCAGGCCGATGCCGCTGATCGGCAAAACCAGCACCGCGACCCAGACCCATACGAAGAAACGTTGAAACACATTTGCCCACAGCTTGAGCCGGGCAGGGCCCTCAAGTGCCGCCATGGCGGCGGGGCGCAGGATCATCCAGGCGAAAAACATACCGCCAACCCAGATCAGGGCGGCCAGTACATGCAGGGTGTAAGCGAGGCTAAACGCGGTCATTGTGGTACTCCGTTCTGCGCGGGATTAATTAGCGGGGTATGATAGCGGCCGATCCGAACCACTGAAAATTTATCCAGCGTTTTTTGCGCCCGACAATCCATGATCAGCACTGAACTCAAAACCACGATCCAGGGCGCCTATTCGCGTTTTCTCGAAGCCAAGAGCTTGAAACCGCGCTACGGCCAACGCCTGATGATCGCCGAAGTGGCCAAAGTCCTCGGGGATATCGACACCGACGACGAAGGTCGGCGCAGTGGCGACCCCGCAGTCGTGGCCGTCGAGGCCGGCACCGGTACGGGCAAGACCGTGGCCTACAGCCTGGCCGCGATCCCTACCGCCAAGGCTGCAGGCAAACGCCTGGTGATCGCCACCGCCACTGTCGCGCTGCAAGAGCAGATCGTCTACAAAGACCTGCCCGACCTGATGCGCAACAGCGGCCTGAACTTTACTTTCGCCCTGGCCAAGGGCCGTGGCCGCTACATGTGCCTGTCCAAGCTCGATGTATTGCTGCAGGAAGGCCACGCACAAACCGCCACGGCTTCGCTGTTCGAAGAAGAAGGCTTCAAGATCGAGGTTGATGAAGTCAGCCAGAAGCTGTTCACCAGCATGATCGAGAAGCTCGCCGGCAATAAATGGGACGGCGACCGCGACAGCTGGCCCACCGCCCTGGAAGATGCCGACTGGGCGCGCCTGACCACCGACCACAGCCAGTGCACCAACCGCCATTGCCCCAACTTCGGCCAGTGCGCCTTCTACAAGGCCCGCGAAGGCATGGGCAAGGTCGACGTGATCGTCACCAACCACGACATGGTCCTGGCTGACCTGGCCCTGGGCGGCGGTGCCGTATTGCCGGACCCGCGCGACACCCTTTACGTATTCGACGAAGGCCACCACCTGCCGGATAAAGCCATCGGCCACTTCGCCCACTACACGCGCCTGCGCTCCACCGCCGATTGGCTGGAAACCACCGCCAAGAACCTCACCAAACTGCTGGCTCAACACCCGCTGCCCGGCGACCTGGGCAAGCTGATCGAGCAAGTGCCGGAGCTGGCGCGGGAGATCAAGACCCAGCAGCAATTCATGTTCAGTGCCTGTGAGCAGGTGGCCGATTTCAAGCCCGGTGAAGACGTGGAAGGCCGGGAGCGGCCGCGTCATCGCTTTGTTGGCGGTTTGATCCCCGAGCACATGCGCGAAATGGGCATTGAACTGAAAAAGGGCTTTTCGCGCCTGACCGACCTGTTTACCCGTTTGACTGACCTGCTCAAGGAAGGCATGGACGGCGAGGTCAACATCGGCATCGCCAGCAACCAGGCCGAAGAATGGTACCCGTTGTTCGGCAGCCTGCTGTCGCGTTCCCAAGGCAACTGGGAGCTGTGGACCGCCTTCACCGTTGAAGACCCGGAAGACAACCCGCCGATGGCGCGCTGGCTGACCTTGTCGGAAAGCGGCGCGCTGTTTGATATCGAGGTCAACGCCAGCCCGATCCTCGCCGCCGAAATGCTGCGCCGCAATCTGTGGAACGTGGCCTACGGCTGCCTGGTAACGTCGGCCACGCTGACGGCTTTGGGCACTTTTGATCGTTTCCGCATGCGTGCCGGGTTGCCGAAAAAAGCCGTCACCGCTGTGGTCCCGAGCCCGTTTCATCACGCCGACGCGGGCGTGCTGCGGGTGCCGGACCTCAAGGCCGACCCGCGCGATGCCGCGGCGCACACGGCTGCGATTATCCGCGACCTGCCGGAGTTGGTTGAAGGTTCGCGCGGTACGCTGGTGCTGTTTTCTTCGCGTAAACAGATGCAGGACGTGTTCGACGGCCTCGACCGCGACTGGCGCAAGCAAGTGTTTATCCAGGGCAACCTGTCCAAGCAGGAGACCCTGAACAAGCACAAGGCACGGGTCGATGGTGGGGATTCGAGCGTGCTGTTCGGCCTGGCCAGCTTCGCCGAAGGCGTGGACTTGCCCGGAGCCTACTGCGAACACGTAGTGATCGCCAAAATCCCGTTCTCGGTGCCGGATGATCCGGTCGAGGCGGCCCTGGCCGAATGGATCGAAGCGCGGGGCGGTAACCCGTTCATGGAAATCTCGGTGCCGGATGCCTCCTTGAAACTGGTCCAGGCTTGCGGTCGCTTGCTGCGCACCGAAGAAGACCGCGGCACCATCACCTTGCTCGACCGCCGTTTGGTCACGCAGCGCTACGGCAAAGCTATCCTCAATGCCTTGCCGCCGTTCAGGCGCGAAATTTCCTGAGCCACCGTGGGCGAATTCGCCCACTGCGTGGTCTATCTCACTGCCAACGCTTTATGTCATCAGGCCAGTCACCGGCCGTTTGGGAGAACCTTGTTCGTATGATTCGCACGCTGCCCGCTCTGTTTGCCTTGTTGTTCACCGCGCCCTTGATGGCCGCGCCTGCCGGGCAACAAACGCTGTTCAACTTCGTCCGGCCTGCCGATGTGGTCAAGGTGGCGACCCAGGACGCCAGCCTGCCCCAATACAATGCCGAGCAAACCGCCGAAGGCGAAGTGCTGCGCCGCATCACCTTCAACCCGGCGGCCGAACCGAGCCTGGTGCTCAGCCCGCAGAGCGGCGTGTGGGACTGGTCGCAGTCCGGCGCCATGAGCCTGCGTATCCAGAGCGCCATGGACTGGGCGCTGACCCTGTACGTGAAGGTGCAGAGCACGGATGGTAAAACCCTGGTCAGCCGCATCGACCTGCCGGCCGGCCCGGTGCAGACCCTGTTGATCCCGTTGCAAGCTAACTCGCCGCTGAGCCAGGGCATGAAGGCTGGCCCGCCGATGCCCATCACCGTGGATGGCCAACGTGTGCTGCTGGCCGGCAGCGCCGGTGAGATCGACCGCAGCCAGGTGGCCTCGGTGACATTGTCGATGATCAAGCCCAATGCGGCCCAAAGCATCCTGCTGGAACGCTTCGGTGTACAGGACCTCGAGCCGGTGCTGAAGGCGGCCTACAGCGAAGTGGTCGATGCCTATGGCCAGTCCACGCGCGCGCGTTGGCCGGAAAAAGTCAGCAGCGACGAGCAACTCAAGGCCGCCGCCGCCAAGGAGCAGCAACAGCTCAAAGGTTGGCTGGCCGAGCGCGACAAATCAGCCCTGGACCAATATGGCGGCTGGAACAAAGGCCCAGCGTTTGAAGCGAGCGGGTTTTTCCGCACCGAGAAGCGCGACGGTCGTTGGTACCTGGTGACGCCACAAGGCCATCCCTTCTACTCCCTGGGCGTTAACACCGTAGCCCCGGACAACAATCAGACCTACGTGGCTGGGCGCGAGTGGATGTTTGCCGCATTGCCCAAGGCCGGTGAGCCGTTCGACAAGTATTACGGAAGCGGCGATAACCGTGGCGGCAACGGCGCCGACCAGGGCCGTGGCTTCAATGTCGGGCGTTGGTACGATTTTTACGGCGCCAACTTGCAGCGCGCCTACGGCACTGACGGTTTCGACCAGAAGCGCTGGGTCACCCACACCCTCGACCGTCTGCAAGCCTGGGGTTTCAACACCGTAGGCAACTGGAGCGACGCAGCCTTGGCCACCGCCGACCGCGTGCCGTACACCTTGCCGCTGTCGATTGTCGGTGACTACGCCAGCATCAGCACCGGCACCGATTGGTGGGGCGGCATGCCCGACCCATTCGACCCGCGTTTTGCCATGGCCACCGAGCGCGCCGTGGCGATTGCCGCCCGCGATCACCGCGACGACCCCTGGCTGATCGGCTTTTTCGCCGACAACGAGCTGGCCTGGGCCGGTCCGGGTGACGATCCCAAATCCCGTTACGCGTTGGCCTACGGCACGCTGCGCATGACCACTGACGTACCGGCCAAGCGCGCGTTCCTCAAGCAACTGCGCGACAAATACCGTAACGAAGACGGCCTCTCGAAAGCCTGGGGTATTCACTTGTCCGGCTGGGAGCTGATGGAAGACCCGGGGTTCGAACCGCCGATGCCGAACCCCGAGCACCCGGAAATCGAAGCTGACTTTAAATACTTCCAGCAGACCTTCGCCGATGCCTACTTCAAGACCATCTCCGATTCGCTGAAATGGCACGCACCCAACCAATTGTTGCTGGGTGGCCGGTATGCCGTCAGCACGCCTGAATCGGTGGCGTCCTGCGCCCAGTATTGCGATGTGCTGAGCTTCAATATGTACACCCTCAAGCCTCAGGACGGTTATGACTTCGCTGCCTTGCGCGCGCTGGACAAACCGGTACTGATCACCGAGTTCAACTTTGGCTCGGCAGACCGTGGCCCGTTCTGGGGCGGCGTCACTCAACTGGCCCGGGAAGAAGACCGCGGCGCGGCGTACGGCAACTTCCTCAAACAGGCCATGGCCGAGCCGTCGATCGTCGGTGTGCATTGGTTCCAGTATCTGGACCAGCCGGTGACCGGGCGCCTGCTCGACGGCGAGAACGGCCACTTCGGGCTGGTGGGCATCACCGATGTGCCGTTCCAGGGCTTTGTCGACAGCGTGCGCAAAAGCAACCTGGCAGCGGTGGCGCAACTGGGCAAAGAGGCCGAAAAGGCCACGGCGGCCAGCGCGCTGCGTGAGCATGCAGGCGGTAAGTCGGGGCATGAAGGCAAAGGCCCGGGGCAGGGCGCCGGGCATGCTGGCGGTCACTCTGGAAATGGCCATTGATTCATCGTTGACGGGTTCACAAATCGCACAAGGACTGGAACAATGTCGGCCAATTCTTACGGTGTTTTCCAAGGCGGCTTAGGTGCAGATTCAGGGTCATTACACGCTCCAGTTCGAAGCGGTACGTGAAGCATTCGCCGCATTGTTCGATGACCCGCAGGAGCGTGGTGCCGGGCTGTGTATCCAGATCGGCGGCGAAACAGTCGTCGACCTGTGGGCGGGTACCGCCGACAAGGATGGCGCTGAGGCCTGGCACAGCGACACCATCGTCAACCTGTTTTCCTGCACCAAGACCTTCACCGCTGTGGCGGCCCTGCAATTGGTGGCTGAGGGCAAGTTGCAACTCGACGCCCCTGTCGCCAACTATTGGCCCGAGTTTGCGGCGGCCGGTAAAGACACCATCACCTTGCGCCAGTTGCTTTGCCACCAGGCCGGGCTGCCGGCGATTCGCGAGATGCTGCCCACTGAAGCCCTGTATGACTGGCCGTTGATGGTCGACACCCTTGCGGCCGAGGCCCCTTGGTGGACGCCGGGCCAAGGGCATGGTTACGAAGCCATCACTTACGGCTGGCTGGTCGGCGAGTTGCTGCGCCGCGCCGATGGGCGCGGGCCGGGTGAGTCGATTGTGGCGCGGGTTGCGCGGCCTTTGGGCCTGGACTTTCATGTCGGCCTGGCGGACGAAGAGTTTTATCGTGTGGCACATATTGCGCGCAGCAAAGGCAATATGGGCGATGAAGCCGCGCAACGCTTACTTCAAGTAATGATGCGCGAACCGAACGCCATGACGACACGTGCGTTTGCCAATCCCCCGTCTATTCTGACCAGCACTAATAAACCCGAATGGCGGCGCATGCAGCAGCCAGCGGCAAATGGTCACGGTAATGCGCGCAGCCTGGCAGGCTTTTATAGCGGATTGTTGGACGGTAGTTTGCTCGAAGCCGACATGCTCGAACAATTGACACGTGAACACAGTATTGGGCCGGATAAAACCTTATTGACCCAAACCCGATTCGGTTTGGGCTGCATGTTGGATCAGCCGCAATTGCCTAACGCCACGTTCGGCCTTGGCCCACATGCGTTTGGGCACCCGGGCGCGGGTGGTTCGGTCGGGTTTGCCGACCCTGAACATGATGTAGCGTTTGGTTTCGTGACTAATACACTGGGGCCTTATGTACTTATGGACCCGCGTGCACAGAAGTTGGTCGGAATATTGGCCGGTTGTCTGTAAAGAGCTTGCTGTTTCACGTTTTTTTGTTACAAAGGCAAGTATAAGAAGGCGCTGAACGAAATTTTGTAACTTTAATGTTCTGTAAGCGTCTGTTTAACGGGTCACCAGACCCCCTGGTTTTTTCTCATTTTGTGGATATCTCATGTTATCGAACAAGTCCTTGGCACTGGCGCTGTGCCTCACTATTACTGGCTGCGCACAAACACCACAAAATGATGCCGAAGGTGGGCATTGGTGGTCATTTGGATCTGATAAGGCTGCTACCAAGGACGCAGTGACCCAAACCGACGCCAAACCGGATGCCAAACCTGCTGCGGGCGCCAAGCCTGTCGCGCCGGTTGCTGCCGCAGCTGCTGCTCCAGCGCCTGCCGCTGCTGCCACACCTGCTCCGGTCGCCAAGGCTGACACCGGTTCCAGCTGGTGGCCGTTCTTCTCCAAAAGCGCTGATGAAAAGGCCGCTGATGCCAAGGCCGACCTGAAAGCCGACCTCAAGGCTGCAACTCCGGCTGCCACCCCGGACGCTGCGCCGGCTGTCGCCAAGACCGACACCGAGACCAAATGGTGGTGGCCTTTCGAAAGCAAGCCGAAGCCACTGGCCAAGGTCGATGTGACCAACGTGCCGATGCCAGACCCGAAAATCACCCAAGCCTGGCTGGACGACTATGAGCCGCGCCTGCGCGCCGCCATCAAGGACAGCAACCTGCAGCTGGAGCGTCGCGAGAACGTACTCGTGGTGATCGCGCCGGTTGATGGCTCCTACAACCCGAAACGTCCAGCCATGCTGCTGCCGGTGACCTTGGGCCCGTTCACCCGCGTTGCCAAGGCGGTTGAAGGCGATCCGAAGACCGCGGTGCTGGTTCTTGGCCACGTCGACACCAATGGTGCCGAACCGGTGAGCCAGGCGTTGACCCGCGAGCGTGCGCAGTCCATCGCTTCGATTTTCAGCCTCAGCGGTTTGAAGCAGGATCGCCTGATGATGCGTGGCATGGGTGACCTTATGCCGCGTGCCGCCAACGACAGCAACCAGGGCCGTGCGCTGAATCGTCGCATGGAAATCCTGTTCACTCAGCGTACAACTATGTTGGCGTTGCTGAGCAAGTACAACTCGGGCAAACCACCGGTCGCTGACATGGTCGCTGTGCAAACTGCGCCAGCCCCTGTGCCGGCCCCGGCTGCGAAAAAAGCGGCTCCGGCGAAAAAGGCCCCGGCCAAGAAAGCTGCCGCCAAGCCAGCTGCGAAAAAAGCCGCTGCCAAGCCTGCCGCGAAAAAAGCCGCACCGAAGGCTGCCGCCCCGGCTGCGAACGACCAGGCGAAAAACTGATCCGTTGAAACAGAAGGATAAAGCTGCATGACCCAGGCACTGGCCGATATGCGCCGTGACTACACACGGGACGGTTTGAGCGAGGCCCAGGCCCCGGGCGAGCCGTTTGCGTTGTTCCACCAATGGTTTGGCGAGGCGGTAAAAACCGAGCAGCCACCGGTGGAGGCCAATGCCATGACCCTGGCAACGGTTGATCAGGACGGTCGCCCGCACTGCCGCATCCTGTTGCTCAAGGGCCTGGATGCACAGGGCTTTACCTTCTTCACTAACTATCAGAGCGCCAAGGGTGAACAACTCGCGGCGCGGCCGTTTGCGGCCATGACCTTCTTCTGGCCCACCCTGGAGCGCCAGGTGCGCATCGAAGGGCGGGTGGTCAAGGTAACGCCTGAAGAGTCGGATGCTTATTATCAGGTTCGGCCTTTGGGCAGCCGTCTTGGCGCCTGGGCATCGCCGCAAAGCCAAGTCATTCGTGACCGTGAAGAGCTGCAGGAGCTGCTCAAGCAGACCGAACAGCGTTTCAGCGATACCCAACCCGACTGCCCCGAGCACTGGGGTGGCTACCGTTTGTTGCCTGAGCGCATCGAGTTCTGGCAAGGCCGCGCCAGCCGCCTGCATGACCGCCTGAACTATCGCCTGCAAGCCGGCGAATGGACGCGTGAGCGCCTGGCGCCCTGAGTTTCATCCTCTTCATTGCATCCGAATGCTGACCCTCGCACCGAAGTCTCCACACAGGAGGCTTCGGCGTGTTCGTTTGCGCGACTACAATGAAGAGCGCTTTCATGACGTTCTCCGGAATAGGGTGAGCGCTACCGTTCGTCGATTTTTCTGGTACTGGCAGTCTGTACTAAGGCTGAATGAAAGCAATTTTCTGGCGTGCTTGCCGTGACAGGCGCCAAGCTGCGGCGTCTAATGATTACCTGTCCTTTGGAGTTGATGCTATGCGTAAGTCCGTTTTACTAGTTGCCTGCTTTACCACCCTGTCGTTGTTGTTGGGTGGCTGCGCCTCGAGTCTGACCGGCGACTCGTACTCCCGTGACGAAGCGCGTCGTGTACAGACCGTTCGCATGGGTACCATTGAATCCCTGCGTCCGGTGAAAATCGAAGGCACCAAAACCCCAATCGGCAGCGTTGCCGGTGCCGTGGTGGGTGGCGTTGGTGGCAGCGCCATTGGCGGTGGCCGTGGCAGTATCGTCACCGGCGTTATCGGTGCTGTTGCCGGTGGCCTGCTGGGTTCCGCCGCTGAAGAAGGCCTGACCCGTACCCAGGGCGTTGAAATCACCGTTCGCGAAGACGATGGCAGCATGCGCGCCTACGTCCAGGCCGTTGATGCCAACGAAGTCTTCCGCATCGGCGACCGTGTGCGCATCATGACCGTTAACGGCACCAGCCGCGTTACTCGCTAAGCGCTGGCCGTTGAAACACAAAAAACCCCAACCGGGTGACCGGTTGGGGTTTTTGTTTTAGGGGGCAGGATGTCTACAAATTGAAGCTAAGCGCTTTTAGCTTCATTAGACAGGGCACTGCTGCTCCATTGCTCGGTCGACTAAAAGCCCCGCCAGTTCCAGTAACTGCCCAATGGCTAACAATTGGCTGCGTGTTTTTCCGTCCACTGTGTCTGCCAAATCAGAGGTCAGCCCGCTGGCGCCTATCAGGGTTTCGTATGCATTTACCAACAAGGCCTCTGTGTTGGCGGCTGAACTGATCGAAAACAGTGGCTCGTAACGATTTGACGAGGTGGTGTCGGGCTCGAAATGATTGGCGGCGCGGCTTGCTTGTGCCAATAACTGTGCGGTGTCTAACGGAGGAGGATTCGGTGTGACCTTGTACATGGGTAAATCTCCAAGTTTGGCTGGAGCCGCCCCTGATCGCCGCGACGCGATGGAAGGTGGCAGCTGTACGCAGGTTCGCGGACCGAGAACTTGAAACTCGGCATACCCGAAGGTATCCCGCGCACAGCTGCCATAACACGAGGCGCCAGCCACAGGAGTAGCTGACGAAAAACGATGGCAATTATGCATCAAGTTAACAGGCCGCGACGCCTGATCGCTGAGTGTCAGCGACGGGGGGAGATTAGTGGGCGGTCAGGGGCAAGGCAATCCCGGCGACTTGTGGGAATTGTCTGATGCATGTTTCTAAAGGTGCAAAAACGCAGGTATTAAAAAATGAGTTTGCGGCTGGGGTTGCCTACGCACAGGACGCAATCACAGATCTGAACGCACACTGACGGTACGGCTCAACTCATGGCGGGCCGAGTATGTCGAAGTTTGCACGACGCACGTGGAGCCTCGTAGTGAATGCCCTGTGTGTTTATCACGTGTTCCTGCTAGGCCGCTTCGGCTAAAACCGAAGCGGCCTTTTGGTTTTTTACCCTGTCACTTCAAATCTGGAAGTGCTTCACCATCGTGTTCAATTCATGCGCCAGGCTGGCGAGGGACTGCGAGGCGGCGGTGGTTTGGGTCGAGCCTTCTGCGGACTGAACCGACAGTTGTTGAATATTGAGCAAGTTGCGATCGACCGCCCGGGCAACGCCGGCTTGTTCCGCGGCCGCCGTGGTAATCACCAGGTTTCGGTCATTGATTTCATCGTTGGCAGCCAGAATATCCGCCAGCGCTTGCTGTGCCAGTTCGGCCAGACCCAGGGTTTGCTGAGTCATGGTGCTGCTGTCGAGCATGGTGTTGACGGTACTGGCGGTGTTGGTCTGGATACCGCCAATCATTTGTTCGATTTCCTGGGTCGATTGGGCCGTGCGGTGGGCCAGGGCGCGAACTTCGTCGGCGACCACGGCAAAACCACGGCCGGCCTCACCGGCACGTGCAGCTTCGATGGCCGCGTTCAGTGCCAGCAGGTTGGTTTGCTCGGCAATGGTGCGGATAACATCGAGCACTTTGCCGATACCTTTGGCCTGTTCAGCCAGGCCGCCCACTTGCCCGGAGCTGACCTCCACGCCACGGGTCAAGGCTTTGATGGCGTTCAACGCCTCAACCATGCGCTGCTGGCCTTTCAAGGCAATGCTTCGCGACTCCTGGGACAGGTCGGAGGTGGAGGCCGCGTTCCTGGCGACCTCTTCAATGGCGGTGGTCATCTGAGTGACAGCAGTGGCTGCCTGTTCAATCTCGCCATGTTGCTGTTGCAAGTCCCGGCTGCCTTCGGCGGTCACGGCATTCAATTCTTCGGCCGCTGCGGCCAATTGGTTGGAGGAGCCGGTTATTTGTCGCAGGGTCTGCACCAGGTTATTGCGCATGGTCTCTTGTGCCCGGAGCAGGCGGGTGGCTTCGTCGTTGCCCGTCGGGTTGATAGGCTGGGTGAGATCACCCCTGGCAATGGTTTCGGCTACGTGTACCGCTTCAATAATGGGACCGGTAATGCTTCGGGTCAGCAGCCAGGCCACCAATACGGTGCCACCACTCACCAGCAGAATAACGATTGAGATGCCACCCACAGCATGCTGATAGGCGGCTACGGACGTCTGGCCGGCCTGTTCTGCGCCTTTGTTGGCCAGGTCTATCAGTTGGTCGAAGTTCTTGGTCATCTGCTCATAACTTTCTCGAATGCTGTTGAGAAAGTCGCGGGCGCCGGCCTTGTCGCCGGAACGCGAGCGTTTGAGCATCTCGGTGTGGTTCTTCGCGTACCCATCGAGGCTTTGGTTGAACACATCGAGGCGTGATTTTTCCTCAGCAGTGCTCAGCAGCGCTGCATATTGGCCAAGCTGCTCCTTGACGCTTTTCAGGCGGCCGGCGGATTTGTCTTCGTAGGTCTGCATGTCGGCATCGCTGGAAGACAGGATGTGCGCCATCTCGCCCAGGCGATAACGGTCGAGGGACGCATTGGCCAAGGCGAGGATCCTGACGCGTTGCATCCAGTTGTTCTGAATGTCAGCGGCTTGTGACTGGACTTCGCCAATCTGCTTGAGGGCAAACAGGCCGAGAAACACACTCAGTGATGCAATAGCGGCGAAGCCGATGAAGGCTCTGGCTGCGATTCTTATATTTCTCAGGAACATGGGCATGTCGCTCGGGCTGAAAACGCGTTGGGAAGCAGTGTCGGGCGGGTGTCCCAGGCGCGGACGGTGAGATCGCCATACCCTCTAGTCGGCGGCTGAGCGAAAGTCTTTAGGTGGGGCAGCCGGATTGCCGGCTAAACGTAGGCGGCGGAAAAAGAAAAACCCCAACCGGGCGACCGGCTGGGGTTTTGGGGTGTTTCAGACTGGAGTCAGGCTTTCTTGCGACTCGCCATCGCCGTCACGGCATAGCCGATACACGCTGCCAGGATCGACCCGGTCAGAATCCCCATCCGATCCTCGCCGGCGAATTCGCTGGCGCCCGGCACAAATGCCAGGGAGCCGACAAACAGGCTCATGGTGAAGCCGATACCGCACAGGATCGCCACGCCGAACACCTGACCCCAGTTAGCGCCACTGGGCAGGGCGGCAAGGCCGGTCTTGATGGCCAGCCAGGTGAGGCCGAACACACCAATGGTCTTGCCGATCAGCAGGCCAGCGGCGATGCCCAGGGGCACGTGGTGGGTGAAGCTTTCCAGGCTCACGCCGGTGAGGGATACGCCCGCGTTGGCGAACGCGAACAACGGCAGGATGGCGTAGGCCACCCACGGGTGCAGCGCGTGCTCCAGGGTCAGCAATGGCGAAGGTTCGGCGTTTTTGGTGCGCAGCGGAATGCAGAACGCCAAGGTCACGCCAGCCAGCGTGGCGTGGACGCCGCTCTTGAGTACACAGACCCACAGGATCAGGCCAACGATCAGATAGGGCCCGAGTTTGATCACGCCCAGGCGGTTCATCGCGATCAACGCAACCAGACACGCGCCCGCACCTGCCAGGGCGGCGCCCGACAGGTCGGCTGAATAGAACACGGCGATGACGATGATTGCACCGAGGTCATCGATGATGGCCAAGGTCATCAGGAACAGTTTCAGCGACACCGGCACGCGCTTGCCCAGCAGGGCCAGTACGCCAAGGGCAAAAGCGATATCGGTGGCCATGGGGATCGCCCAGCCGGACAGCGCGGCGGGGTAATCCTTGTTGATCGCCCAGTAGATCAGCGCGGGTACGACCATGCCGCCAATGGCCGCCGCACCGGGCAAGACCACTTGCGAGGGCTTGGACAGGTGACCGTCGAGCAACTCGCGCTTCACCTCCAGGCCGATCAGCAGGAAGAACAGGGCCATCAGGCCATCGTTGATCCATAGCAAGGCGGGCTTGGCGATTTTGAGTGCGCCAATCTGCGCCACTACCGGGGTATCGAGGAAGGCACCGTAGAGGTGCGACAACGGTGAGTTATTAATGATCAGCGCCAAGGCGGCAGCGGCGATCAACAACAGACCGCTGGCGGCTTCCAGCTGGAAGAAACGGGTGAAAGTGCTACGCAGAGGCAAGGGATGCTCTCCAATCCAGGTTCAATAGGTGGGTACCCTAACCCGTACCGTTAGTTGTTAAAACAAAAGTTATATTCTTATTTGTTATAAGCGATGGTCAGGATCGATGATGGGCCGAAGCCTAGCAATTGTGTGTCTAATTGAGACGTCACTGTATCTGTGTGCAGTGTAGGAAACCCCCTAAAATCGGGGCTGAAATCTTTAGAGACGCACCCTATGAGTGACCACCGTATCTGGGCCCGTGAAGCCATTCGCATCATCGAAGCGGACTTTCAACGCAGCGCCGACACACACCTGATCCCGTTGCCATTGCCGGGCTTGCCGGGTATCGAGTTGTACTTCAAGGATGAGTCCAGCCACCCCACCGGCAGCCTCAAGCATCGGCTGGCGCGTTCGCTGTTCCTGTATGCCTTGTGTAACGGCTGGCTCAAGCCAGGTGCGCCAGTGATCGAGGCGTCCAGCGGTTCGACGGCGATCTCCGAGGCGTACTTTGCACGCTTGCTCGGTCTGCCGTTTATTGCGGTGATGCCGGCCACCACGTCGAAAGAGAAGATCGCGCAGATCGCTTTCTACGGTGGCAAAAGCCATCTGGTGAATGATCCGACGCAGATATACGCCGAGTCCGAACGGTTGGCGAAGGAAAGTGGCGGTCACTTCATGGACCAATTCACCTACGCCGAGCGGGCGACGGACTGGCGGGCGAACAACAATATCGCCGAGTCGATCTTCCAGCAGATGCGCTTTGAGCATTACCCCGAACCGAGCTGGTTGATCTCAAGCCCCGGCACCGGTGGCACGACCGCTACCCTGGGACGCTATGTGCGTTATCGCCAGCATTGCACCCGCGTGTTGTGCGCCGATGCCGAACGTTCAGTGTTCTTTGATTACTACCAGACCGGCGACGCCAGCCTGCGCCTGGAGTGCGGTTCGCGCATCGAAGGCATCGGCCGGCCACGGGTTGAAGCGTCGTTTCTGCCCAAGGTGATTGATGCCATGGTCAAGGTGCCGGACGCGCTGTCACTGGCCGCCATGCACTACCTGGCCGAACGGCTGGGGCGGCGGGTTGGCGGCTCCAGCGGGACTAACCTGATTGGCGCCCTGGTGGCCGCGCAGCAGATGAAAGCGGCGGGGGAGTCGGGGTCGATCGTGGCGATCTTGTGTGATGGTGGGGAGCGCTATGCCACCACTTACTACGATCAGGCGTGGCTGACGGGGCAGGGCTATGAACTTGACGGTTTGATCGCGGCCGTTGCGGCCAGTGTTGAACGGGGCGAACCGCTGCCGGACAGCGTCCTGCGCGCCAACATCTGATACCGCGCAACACCCAATGTGGGAGCGGGCTTGCTCGCGAAGGCGGTGGTTCAGTCAATGATTTTTCGACTGACCGTCCGCCTTCGCGAGCAAGCCCGCTCCCACATTTGAATTGCTGTCTGTTCAGATTCGGTTTAGGCCTCGATACCGAGCATGTCCCGCGCCAATGCTTCGGCAATTCGAATACCGTCGACACCCGCCGACAGAATCCCACCGGCGTAACCCGCACCTTCGCCCGCCGGGAACAGGCCTTTCACGTTCAAACTCTGCATCGACTCGTTACGGGTAATCCGCAACGGTGATGACGTGCGTGTTTCGATACCGGTCAACACGGCGTCGTGCAGCGAGTAGCCTTTGATCTGTTTCTCGAACGCCGGCAACGCTTCACGAATCGCTTCAATGGCGAAGTCCGGCAAGGCCAGTGCCAGGTCACCGAGTGCCACACCCGGTTTGTAGGACGGTTCCACACTGCCGATGGCGGTGGACGGCTTGCCGGCAATGAAATCGCCCACCAGCTGCGCCGGTGCCTCGTAGTTGCTGCCACCGAGGATGTAGGCGTGGGACTCCAGGCGCTCCTGCAACTCGATGCCGGCCAACGGGCCACCTGGGTAGTCCACTTCCGGGGTGATGCCGACCACGATGCCGGAGTTGGCATTGCGTTCGTTACGCGAATACTGGCTCATGCCGTTGGTGACGACACGGTTGGGCTCGGAAGTGGCTGCCACTACCGTACCGCCTGGGCACATGCAGAAGCTGTAGACCGAGCGGCCGTTCTTGGCGTGGTGCACCAGCTTGTAGTCGGCAGCTCCGAGTTTTGGGTGCCCGGCGTATTTGCCCAGGCGCGCCGCGTCGATCAGCGACTGCGGGTGTTCGATACGGAAACCCACCGAAAACGGCTTGGCCTCCATGTACACGCCACGCCCGTGGAGCATGCGGAAAGTGTCGCGGGCGCTGTGGCCAAGGGCGAGGATCACGTGCCTGGAGAGGATCTGCTCACCGTCATTCACCACGACGCCGTTCAACTGGCCATCTTCGATCAGCACGTCGGTAACCCGCTGTTCGAAGCGCACTTCACCGCCCAGGGCGATGATCTGCTCGCGCATGTTTTCCACCACGCCGGTCAGGCGAAATGTACCGATGTGCGGCTTGCTGACGTAGAGGATTTCTTCCGGCGCACCGGCTTTGACGAACTCGTGCAGCACTTTGCGACCGTGGAATTTCGGGTCCTTGATCTGGCTGTAGAGCTTGCCGTCGGAGAAGGTCCCGGCGCCGCCTTCGCCGAACTGCACGTTGGACTCCGGGTTGAGCACGTTTTTGCGCCACAGGCCCCAGGTGTCCTTGGTGCGCTGGCGCACTTCCTTGCCGCGTTCGAGGATGATCGGCTTGAAGCCCATTTGGGCCAGCAGCAGCCCGGCGAAGATCCCGCACGGACCAAAACCGACCACGATTGGCCGTTCAACCAGGCCGTGCGGCGCCTGGCCCACCACCTTGTAGCTGACATCCGGGGCCGGGTTGACGTTGCGATCATCGGCGAACTTGAGCAGCAGCGCGGCTTCGCCCTTCACGTTCAGGTCGATGGTGTAGATGAAGCACAGCTCCGACGATTTTTTACGGGCGTCGTAGCTGCGTTTGAACAGGGTGAAATCGAGCAGGTCATCACTGGCGATGCCCAGGCGCTGCACGATGGCAGGCCGCAGGTCTTCTTCGGGATGGTCGATGGGCAGCTTGAGTTCGGTGATTCGTAACATGACGGGATCCGGTAGGCGGCGGGAAAAGAGGCCGGCTGTTTTGCAAACCGGCGATTATAAGCCCCAATGGCGGTTTTTCGTCATGTTAAAACAGCGCAGGGCTGATTCAGTCGTCGCGAGAGCCGCCGAACGATGCGCAACCCCGTTGTACCTGGCCGTTGACTCGCAACTCGGCGGTCATGTGTTGCAAGCTGCCACTGACGCTGTCGATGCAGCGTTGCGGCGCCACCCACAGTTCGATGTGTTGGTTGTTGGCTTCCGTCATCAGGTTAAAGCGGCCGTCGCCCATTTGCTCTTCTACGTAGGGCACCGCCAGGGGTGGCTGGCCCTCACGCTCGAGCACCATGCCCTTGGCGGTGACGTTCATCGCCCAGGCGGGTTTGTGGCCGTTGGCCCGCAGGGTCATGCGCTTGAAATCCGGGTCATCGCAGGCCGAGGTCGAGCGCTCGACCCGATACAGCTGCTGGAGGTCTACCGAACCCTGGGTGCCGCTGGCAACACCGGAAAACTTGCCGCGCAAGTCGGCAAACAGCAAACCCTGTTGGCCGGCCAGGGAGGCGGCCTCCTGCAGGATGCTGGTGCCGCCGGTGTCGTTGACCACGTAGTTGCGTTTGTCGCCGCACGGCTGGAACAACAGTTTGCCGGCCACCGCTGTCAATTCACCCTGCATACGGGTCAGCCCCGCAGTCGACGGTTTGGCCGGTTCGCTCTCGAACATCTGGCAAGCGGTGAACAGGGGCAGCAGGGCAAACAGGGCAAGGGTACGGGCGGCGCGCATTTATCGGGTCTCCAAACAAGTGCCGCCACGTTACGCAGGCTGACGCCGCACCACAAGCCCGTCGGCCGGCTTCAGGAATTTCTGACAGACACAAAATTCAGCCGACGATAAAGGTCTGGCCCGTCTGTAAACCTTCGACACTTTTCGCGTAGGCCAATGCCACATCAGCAGCGGGTGCAGGTTTGTAGCCACGGAAGTAGGGCGCGTAGCTGCCCATGGCTTCCAGCAGCACGGTCGGGCTCACGGAATTGACGCGCAGGCCCCGTGGCAACTCGATCGCGGCAGCTTTGACGAAGGCATCCAGTGCGCCGTTGACCAGTGCGGCAGATGCGCCGGTGCGGATCGGGTCACGGTTGAGAATGCCGCTGGTGAAGGTGAACGAGGCGCCATCGTTGGCGTATTCGCGGCCGATCAACAGCAGGTTGACCTGGCCCATCAGCTTGTCGCGCAGGCCCAGTTCAAAATCGGTTTCGCTCATGTCACCCAACGGCACGAAATTCACACTGCCAGCCGCGCAGACCAGAGCATCGAACTTGCCGGTCTGTTCGAATAGCTTGCGGATTGAAGCGCTGTCACTGATGTCCACCTGGAAGTCGCCATGGGTGCGACCGATGCTGATCACCTCGTGACGCTGGGCGAGTTCTGCTTTGACGGCCGAGCCGATTGTGCCGCTGGCACCAATCAATAGGATTTTCATCGTGCTGTTCCTCCAGGGGTAAGTGAGGTTTCAGTCTAGTGTGGCTTTTCGGTCGGATAAACGCGCTAATAGGCAACCTTTGGTTTTCAAATGGAAACAATCCATGAGCGAGATGGATGACCTGGCGGCGTTTGCCGTGCTGATCGAA
This sequence comes from Pseudomonas sp. AP19, assembly GCF_001728855.1. Classification (NCBI taxonomy): domain Bacteria; kingdom Pseudomonadati; phylum Pseudomonadota; class Gammaproteobacteria; order Pseudomonadales; family Pseudomonadaceae; genus Pseudomonas; species Pseudomonas sp. AP19. The sequence continues at coordinate 79,894 of NZ_LXJP01000019.1, forward strand.
GCCGGCAGTTTTACCGTCGCGGCCGAGCAGTTGGGGTGCAGCAAGGGCCAGCTGTCCAAGCGCATCAGCCAACTGGAAGCGCGGTTTTGCGTGGTGTTGCTGCACCGTACCACCCGCAAGTTGAGCCTGACCGCAGCCGGTGCGGCGTTGTTGCCCCAGGCCCAGGCGCTGGTGGTACAGGTGGAGCGCGCCCGACAGGCATTGGCGCGGCTCAAGGACGACCTGGCCGGGCCGGTGCGTATGACGGTTCCGGTGTCGTTGGGGGAAACCTTCTTCGATGGTTTGCTGCTCGAGTTTTCCAAGCAGTACCCGCAGGTGCAGATCGAACTGGAATTGAGCAACAGTTACCGGGACCTGGCGCGCGATGGCTTTGATTTGGGCGTGCGCATGGGGGCCATCGAAAACGAGCGTCTGGTGGCCAAGCCATTGCTGGCCTGGCATGAGATGACCTGCGCCAGCCCGGCCTATCTGGAACAGCACGGCGAGCCGCTGACCCCGGCGGACCTGGCAGCTCATACCTGCCTGTTGAACAGTCACTACAGCGGGCGTGAAGAATGGCTGTACCACCAGCAACACGAATTGCTGCGTGTGCGGGTCAGCGGCACATTCGCTTCCAACCACTACAACCTGTTGAAAAAAGCCGCACTGGTGGGCGCCGGTATCGCCCGCCTGCCGTCCTACGTTTTACCGGCGGAACTGGCTGACGGTCGATTGCGCTGGCTCCTGCGCGATTATCAGACTCGCAGCATGCCGATGTATCTGGTTCACCCGTATCAGGGCGGCTTGCCGCGCCGCACTCAAGTGCTCGCCGATTACCTGGTGGATTGGTTCAAGCGCAGCGGTGAAGCGTTGGACCGGCTTTAACGGTAGCGACGTGCAATCAGGTGATCAATCGACAGGCTGCCCGGGCCTTTGGCGACCAGCAGTAGCAACAAGGCAAGCCAGGTGCCATGGGTCGGGTACGCGTCGGGGTAGACGAAGAGTTGAATGGTCAGGGTCATGCCAATCAGGGCCAGGGCCGAGAAGCGTGTGGCCAAGCCGACCAGAATCAACACCGGAAAAAAGTGTTCGGCAAAGGCTGCCATGTGCGCGGCGACTTCCGGCGACAGCAAAGGCACGTGATATTCACTGCGAAACAGCGGCAGGGTGGAGGCGGCAAGGCGTGGTTCGCCCAGTTGGAACGTGCCGCTGATCAGGTCGATGGCAAAGCCTTCGACCTTGGTTTGCCCCGACTTCCAGAACACCGCTGCAATCGAAAAACGCGCGAGAAAGGCGATCAGGCTGTAGGGGATTTTTTCGAACAGAGCGATGGTCCGTTTTACCAGGCAAGTAGGGGAAGTGTTCATGGCGATTCCTTTTGTTCTGTGTGCAAATGAGTGATGGCGTCGTGGCTGATCAGCAGGGTCAGGCACTGGTTCAGGTCGAATTCGCTGGCGGCTTCCAGGGCCTGGGTCACGGCCATTTCCAGCCCAGCGCCGTGGTTGAGGCTGTTGATGAACGCGACCGAACCTGCGTCTATTGCGAATACCTTGACGGCCAGCCCCAGGCGTAACACCAAGGCACTTTGCGCATGCCAGGCATTCAAACTGGCAATGGCCCCCTCGGTCTGGTGCGCTGCCCAGACGGCGACGATCGCGTAGGCGGAGTTCAACGTGGCGAGTGAGGGATGCAGTTGCAGGCGTAGTTCGCCCAAGTGGGTTTGGGTTTGCAGTGCCTGCAACACGGCCTGTTGTTGCAGTGGCGCAACATCCGCCGCGTGATAGGCGCGCACCCGCAAGCGTTCCAGGCGCGCGATATCAGCCAGGTAGGGCACGCTGGCAGCCGGCTCGAAGCCCTGGATAAAGTCGGCAAAGCTGCTGCCGTATTCACTGATCAGTGGGCTGTTGGGCGGGCAGGCCTGTACATAGAGGCTGGCCATGGCGCGAAAGAATGCCTCGCCGACCAACTGCAACGTGACGGGATAGGCCGTCACCAGCGCATTGATCAGCGCGCTGTGGACGTTGTTGCGATACACCGCAAAGCGGCTGGCCGGATCGGCGCCGTTGCTGCTGAACAGACCCTCGGGGCAGACCGGGTCGGGTGCGAGCAGGGCACTGGCAAACGCATCTTGAAGGCTCATTGGTTCACCTGCGACAGATGCCAGTCGGCGTGTTGGGCTTCGGCGTGCAGCACGCTGAAGGCCGGCACGTGGTTATCGCGCTCAATCAGCGTGGCCACCGGGCCCGTACGCACAAGGACGTGTTGGTACAACTGCCATACGGCGTTATCGACGGGCGCACCATGGTCATCGATCAGCAGGCGATCGCCCAGGCTGTCAGTGTCTTCGGCAAATCCGGCCAGATGAATCTCTCCCACGGCGCGCAATGGCAGTGCGTCAATGTAGGAAAGGGGATCTCGCTGGTGATTGATGCACGACACATAGACGTTGTTGACGTCCAGCAGCAGGCCGCAACCGGTGCGGCGAATGATCTCGCTGATGAAGTCTGTCTCGTCCAGGGTGGAGCGCTGGAATTGCAGATAGGTCGACGGATTCTCCAGCAGCATCGGCTGCTTGAGGGTGCTTTGCACCTGGTCGATGTGTTCGCACACCCGTTTCAGGGTGGCGGCATCGTAAGCCAAGGGCAGCAAGTCGTTGAGAAACACCGGGCCGTGGCTGGACCAGGCCAGGTGTTCGGAAAAAGAGTGGGGTTGATAGCGTTTGATCAGCGTGGCCAACCGTGCCAGGTGCTCACGGTTCAACGGGCCTTCGCCGCCGATGGACAGACCCACGCCGTGCAACGACAGTGGGTACTGCTCGCGGATCAACCCCAGGTAATGGTGGAACGGGCCGCCGGCAACCATGTAGTTTTCGGCGTGCACTTCAAAAAAACCGATGTCGGGCGAGGTCTCGAGCACTTCGCTGAAGTGCTCGTTCTTCAGCCCCAGCCCGGCCCTGCAAGGGAGGCCGGGCGCCTGAGCGGGTGAGACCGTGTGTTGGGGAGAAAGCGTCATCATCAGTACTCAGGCCGAGGGCTGTTTCAGGACTTGGCGGTGAAGGCTGCTTCCTGGCCGAAACCGGTCGGCGAGGTGCTGCTCGGGGTTTTGGTACAGGTGCCGGCAGGGACCAGCTTCCAGGCGTTGGCCTGGTCCTTGAGTTTCGAGGTGCCGGCGCAGGAAGTGCCAGCGCCTGCGGCGCAATCGTTCTTGCCGGCTTCGGCGACACCAAAGCACTTCTGCATGTCATCGGCGGCGTGCGCGGTGCTTGTCAGGGCGGACAGGCTCAGGGCCGAACCCAGGGCCAGAACGAGGGTGGCGGCGGACAGCGAACGGGATTTAGTCGTCATGGTGTAACTCCAGCAGTGAGGTTGGGTAAGGAAGCGTTTTTGCTTGCTTACCCCTCTAGAGTTGGGGCACCCCCATGCGTTACAGCGGCTTGCAAAAAAATTTCAATTCGCTAGCTGCCGCGATCACTCGCCCCTGAATGCTCGGGCTCGGGCGTTGAGGTGTTTCCTTGCGTGGCTATTTACCAAGCCAAATAAAAGCCTGATGAACGACGTTCGGTTAACGCTGTTTTCGGTAACGGGTAAGGTTTCACCTGATCGGGTTTAAGTACTGATGGCGTAATTTAATAGATCCTATTTTTTAAATATAAGTGGCGGATTTTCGCTATCTCAAAAGAAAGCGGGCGGTGTTATTCAGGCCCTGTGTGGGGGGTTAATGCCTATGTGTCGTGGACGTTTGAATGGGGAAGGGCGCGAGTCATGCGCTTGTTGGGTGTTTTTAATCTGATATTTTTTGGCTGGCATAGTGCTGTGTCCCCGTTATCGGGGGTTTACAATAATTTTGTATATGCGGAACAGTCAGTTATAAATTTAAGTCTTTTTCGGTTTGACTTTTATTAGTCGGCTGTTTAGTTTGATTTGGCCGGCAACAAATGAAATGCGCAATTCAGGAACCCTCTTCTGGATATTTTCCAGTTAAACTAAAAGAAGGAATTTAACGATGAAAGAAGTAAAAGTCGCTCTCCTGCAAAGTGCTACCTGCAACCTGATGCACGTAAAACTGCCTTCCCAGCCTAAGCCAGTGAAAGTGGCTAAGTAAGAAGCAGCGGGCCTGGAGAGTTCGCTCTCCAGGTCTTTCAAGGAGCAGCTCATGTATCATATAAATCCCGCGGCATTAGTGTTTGAAGACGGTAAAGAAGACTGTTGGGTTGACTACTCGTCAGGCCATAATGGCGTCAAGATTTCCAAGGGCTTGGGCAGGCTCATTGCCGAGCACTGCGGCCAGGCGGTCAATGCCGATCTGGTAAAGGAAGCCATTGCGCGTGATAACACCCTCAGTGAGGCTGGCATTGACACCTTGCTGGCCCATGTTTGCCTGCCTGCGCTGGCGCAGTCCAAGTCCGGCTATCACCGTGCGACCCAGAACCACCCTTTCCTGGACATGTCCCAAGGTCTTTCGGCGTTGGAGGCAGATGCTCAGATCATGGCAGCCTACGTCAAGGAACATGCGTACCCCGCTGTCGAGTTGAGTATTGAGTCAGGCAATGATGTTGCGCTCATTGACGCCATTAATCTGGACATCGATGAATTAAGAAACTCTGTTTTCTATCAGTTCAGTATGATTATGTCTGGGACCTTTGGCGTGCGTTTGCACCAACCGGCGTATTACGACGGCGAGCGTGATTATCACCAAGTTGAACTGCTCAAGAAGTCCATTCCTTCCGGCGGCGCCCGGCACCCCACGGAATGTTTTGTCGAAATACATCGTTCGTCGATAATTGCGCCGGGTGTCTACTATTTTTCCCCGATCGATAGTTCGCTTAAATTAATTACCCCGCAGTTGCCCGACTCAATGGAGGCTGAGCGCATTTCAAGTTCGGATGCCGACTGGGTGGTGAGGCTGGTATTGTGTGCCGCGGTAAGGCGATCAATGTTCCGCTACCGTGATCCCCGAAGTTTTCGTGCCTTGCTCGTCGACGCCGGTCATGCAGAGGCGCAATTGTCGGCGTTGGCCAGTTATTGCAACTGGCACTACACATCACGCTTTGTCGTGGACTTCGAGTACGCCAAAAGCTTCAGCGACGAGTCTTTGGATGACGGCCTTCCTGCGTTTTCCATCGGTTTGCTGGAAGGGTGGAATTAATGAGATATGTCAGCCAACACGGCAGTGAAGTTTCAATCCCCGATACGTGGGAGACTCATAACTGGGAGCGCCCTTATGTGTTCCTGAAGCAATTGCAGGCTGATCAGGTCGCCCAGCCGCAGGCCCTTCAAAGCCATCGTTACCTGCTGGATAAGCTGGTGACCGGCTATGACGTCAAGCGCGCTATTTCAAGACGCAGCTTTACGTCGGTTGCCGAGCGCGAGGTTCCTTCTTCGGTGCTGGAGGCGGTACTCAGGTGCCTCTATCAGGCTTTGGCCCAGGAAACACATCTGTTTGCTGGAATCGTTACCCAGGGCGTACAGGGCTGGGCGGATGCAGCTTGGTTACTGGACCATACGCCCAGAGCGCTCAAGCGTTCAGACCGCGCCAGTGACAGCGAGGTGGTCGCCAAGATCATTCAGGGCCAAGGATGGGCCGGGGGCAAAGGCATTACAGTGTTGCTTGGGATCAATTGGCAATTTGCTGTTGCAGCATTCGGCGATCCTGATATTGCCTACGCCAAAGCCTTGCTGGATGTAGGGCGTGTAGGGCATGCCCTGTTGTTGGAGGGGCAGCATCAAGGGCTGGCGGCGAGAATGACGCCGGCCGTACACGAAGAAACAGCGTCAAATATGCTGCGCCTGACGGAAGAAAGGGATGTTCTTTATGCCATCCGGCTGGTTTTTCCAGGCTGAGTGCGTCGCGAGGAGTTGCAAAAATGAACGGACTTTCGCCGCTGAAGGATGCCTACGAGCGAGAGGGTTATGTCGTTGTTCGCGAGTTACTTGATCGCCAGAAATTGGCACTGCTCGCTGAAAAACTGATCCAGCAATTGCGCAAGCATCGAATAACGGATGGTTTCACCGAGATTGGTCAGCCGCGCTTCAAGGAACCAGAGCAGGCTGATCCGGACTTTCTGAAGTTTGTCGACGTCATGCGCAGCGAATTGACCGAAGAACTCTTTCAAGCGCCCAAGGTGATTGAGGTGATGAAGCTGCTCTTCGACACCGATGAGGTGTTCGTTCATCCGATCAAATGGGTGCGCGGTTTGGCACCCTTGGATTCTTCCATGCACTCCTCACCGGGCGTTCACCAGGACTTTCCGGAATTGCAGGGCAGTGGTCAGCAGATCACCCTGTGGGCACCCTTTTTTAATGTCGATGAAGGGTCGGGATCGCTGCCGGTTTACACCAAAAAACCAGGTGAAACCCTGTTACCGCTCGAGCTGGCACTCAACCCATCAGGATGGCAAGTCTGCCCCGACGTGCTGGGCGCAAAAAACGTTTTCGCATTACGTCCGGGTGATGTACTGCTGTTCAATACGTTTACGCCGCATGGGGGGGCGACCAATACCGGCACAGGTTGGCGTTGCAGTATCGAGGCACGGTTTCAGCCGCTCGCTGAGCCTTTGGCACTCAGTAATTTTGCCAAGCCGCTGTTGACCCAGGATTGGCAAACGTTCTACGCAGGGTGGCGAACCTGGGGGTTTTACTGGCGGGACAGGCATCCGCCGCTTATTCCCTTTGATCCATCCTGGGAGCATTGGCGGGATCTGACCGCTATCGGGGAAGCGGTTAAAGGTAACAAGAATGCGGTGGCGGCCCTCGAAATCGCTGCCAGGTTCGGTATGTCCGAACCCATCAAGTCCTGTGCCCGGGGGTTGCTCGAGTCCTTTGAACGTATTTACGACCAATAAGGTAATGTGGCTGTGAAGAACCGCTTTGCAGATTTTTTCATCAGCAGAAATTTCTCATTCTTGTGGCTGGGGCAAGCCCTCTCATCGTTTGGCGAGTTCGTTTTCGAGAGCACCGTCATCGTGTGGCTGGTGACTGACTTGTTTCACGACAGTGCGTTTTTGCCGACGGCTGTAGGCCTGGCGGTGGCGGCCTCTGCTATTCCGCGTGTATTGGTGGCCCCACTGGCCGGGGCTTGGGTCGATCGGATGGCCCCGTTGTACGTGATGATCGCGGCGGATGGGATTCGGGTGCTCAACTTCCTGATCTTTTTCGTGATCTATTCCCTGGCCGGGCTGGACCCGATGCAAGTGCTCGTCGGCGTTCTGCTCTTGTTGTTGGTGAACAGCGCGGCTGCACAGTTTTTCAACCCGTCACGCCAGGCGATCATGCAAGTGGTCATCCCTTCGGCACGACGCGTTGAGGCATCGGCCAAGGCGATGTTTTCCCTGACGGGCATTTCAGTGTTGTCGGCGTCCCTTGGGCCGGCATTATTTGTGTGGGTGGGCCCCGCCCTGGCACTGCTGATCAATGTGCTGGCTTTTGCCTGTTCGGCCCTGTGCATAGCGTCTACCCAGGGCCTGCGCCGGACCTTGCTGGCCGAGCAACAACGGCTGCCCTTCTGGCATGGAGTGCTCGCAGGGCTACGGTTTTCCTGGGGGCACGCCTCGATTAGGACGTTGTTGATCGGTGTGGCGTTATATGGGTTTTCCTTGGGGGTCAATAACGTCGCATTGTCCTTGTATGCATTCAAAACCTTGGGCTTGAGCCCTTATGAATACGGCCTGATTCTCGCGGCGTTCCCTGTCGGCGGCTTGATTGCTGCCGTGCTGGTCCGGCCGCTGTTGAAGTCATTGAGCACGCGCCAGGCCTTTACCCTTGCATTGCTGTGCATGGGGTTCAGCTACCTGGCGTATTCGCTGCATCCGCCGTTTTACTTGGCCTGGGCGCTGATGTTCAGCTGTGGGTTGTTCTTCTCGGTGTTTGCGATTGTGCAAGGGCCGATGCTCCAGGAAGCCGTGCCGGAAGGTTACATGGGGCGTGTGTCTGCAACGGTCACGCCGGTGCTGGCCATCGCCTCATTAACCGGTACGCTGGTGTGCTCTCAGACGTTAAATGTGGCACAGCGTGTCATAGCCTATTTCGACGCGCCGCTGGATGTGTACGGCGCGTATATCTTCCTGGCGGCGGGCTTGTTGCTATTGGGCGGGGCATTGATGCTGGCAGGCCAGCGCGCGAGCAAGGGGGAGTTGGTCGCGACGCTTTGAACCGCGATAAAAAAACGGCCCGAAGGCCGTTTTTTTGTTACCTCAATGGCTCAGCCACCGAGATAGGCTTCACGCACCTTCGGATCCGTCAGCAATTGCTCCCCGGTGCCCTGCATCACCACCCGGCCGTTTTCCAGCACGTAGGCTCGGTCGGCGATTTTCAGCGCCTGGTTGGCGTTCTGCTCGACCAGGAACACCGTGACACCGTCCTTACGCAGCTGTTCGATGATGTCGAAGATCTGCTGGATGATGATCGGTGCCAGGCCCAGGGACGGTTCGTCCAACAACAGCAACTTGGGCTTGCTCATCAGCGCACGGCCGATGGCGAGCATTTGCTGCTCGCCACCGGACATGGTGCCGCCGCGCTGGCTGAAGCGCTCCTTGAGCCTTGGGAACAGGTGCAGCACCTTGTCCATCTGCTCCTGGTAATCGCCCTTGTCGGTAAAGAACCCGCCCATGGCCAGGTTCTCTTCCACGGTCAGGCGCGAGAACACCCGACGGCCCTCAGGCACCACGGCAATGCTTTTGCGCATGATCTGTGATGACTGCTGGCCCACCAGCTCTTCACCCATGTAGCGGATGCTGCCGCTGTGGGCCTGCGGCGAACCGCACAGGGTCATCAGCAAGGTCGATTTGCCGGCACCGTTGGCGCCGATCAGCGTGACGATCTCGCCTTGGCGCACTTCGACGTTGACGCTGTGCAGGGCCTGGATCTTGCCGTAGAAAGTGGAAACGTTTTCGAATTGCAGCATTTTACGCTTCCCCCAAATAGGCTTTGATCACTTCGGGATTGTCGCGGATCTGTTCCGGCGTCCCATTGGCCAGCGGCGTACCCTGGTTGATCACCACGATGTGGTCGGAAATGCTCATGACCAGTTTCATGTCGTGTTCGATCAACAGCACCGTGGCGTTGTTTTCCTCACGCAACACGCTGATCAGCGCCTTGAGGTCTTCGGTTTCCTTGGGGTTCAGGCCGGCGGCCGGTTCGTCGAGCATGAGGATCCGCGGGCGGGTCATCATGCAGCGTGCGATTTCCAGACGACGTTGCTGACCGTAGGCGAGGGTGCCGGCCGGGCGGTTGGCAAACTCGGTGAGGTTGACCTTGTCCAGCCAGTATTCGGCGTATTCCATGGCCTCGCGCTCGCTTTTGCGGAACGCCGGGGTCTTGAACAGGCCTGCAAAGAAGTTGGTGTTCAAATGACGGTGCTGGGCAATCAGCAGGTTCTCGACCGCCGTCATGTCCTTGAACAAGCGCACGTTCTGGAAGGTGCGCACCACGCCCTTGCGGGCGATCTCGTGACCGGCCAGGCCCTGGATCGGCTGGCCGTCCAGCAGGATGCTGCCACCGCTCGGCTTGTAGAAACCGGTGAGGCAGTTGAACACCGTGGTTTTGCCGGCGCCGTTCGGGCCGATCAGCGCCACCACCTGTTTCTCTTTCACGGTCAGGGCCACGCCGTTGACCGCCAGCAAGCCGCCGAAGCGCATGCTCAAATTTTCGACTTTCAGGATCTCGCGGCTCATTTGCGCAGCTCCATGTGTGGACGTTGCATGGGCAGCAGGCCTTGAGGACGCCAGATCATCATCAGCACCATCATGGCGCCGAACATCAACATGCGGTATTCGCTGAACTCACGCATCATTTCCGGCAGCAGAATCATCACGATCGCCGCCAGGATCACACCCAGTTGCGAGCCCATGCCACCCAGTACCACGATGGCGAGGATGATTGCCGACTCGATAAAGGTGAACGACTCCGGAGTCACCAAACCTTGGCGAGCGGCGAAGAAGCTGCCAGCGAAACCGGCGAATGTTGCGCCGAGGGTAAATGCCGAGAGTTTGATGACCGTCGGGTTCATGCCTAACGCACGGCAGGCGATTTCATCTTCGCGCAAGGCTTCCCACGCACGGCCGATCGGCATGCGCAGCAGGCGGTTGATCACGAACAAGGCGGCCAGTGCCAGCAACAAGGCCACCAGGTACAGGAACACCACTTTGCTCACCGGGTTGTAGTCGATCCCGAAGTATTCGTGGAAGGTCTGCATGCCTTCGGCCGCGGTGCGGTCGAACGACAGCCCGAAGAACGTTGGCTTGGGGATGCTGCTGATGCCGTTGGGGCCGCCGGTGATGTCGGTGAGGTTACGCAGGAACAGACGGATGATTTCACCGAAGCCCAGGGTCACGATCGCCAGATAGTCACCGCGCAGGCGCAGGACCGGGAAGCCCAGCAGGAAGCCAAAGGTGGCCGCCATCAGGCCGGCCAGCGGCAGGCAGACCCAGAAGCTCCAGCCCAGGTAGTGCGAGAGCAACGCGTAAGTGTAGGCACCCACGGCGTAGAAACCCACATAACCCAGGTCGAGCAGACCCGCCAGGCCCACCACGATGTTCAGGCCCAGGCCCAGCAACACGTAGATCAGGATCAGGGTGGCAATGTCGACCGCGCCGCGCGAGCCGAAGAACGGCCAGATCAACGCGGCCACGATCAGGCCGATGATGATGTAGCGCTGGGTGCGCGGCAGGGTCAGAAATTGGCTGACCTTGGGCGACACCAACGGAACACGGTTGCCCTTGAACAAGGCACCGACTTGCTGGGTAAACAGCACGCGCAGGAACATCAGCACCGAGCACAGGGCGATGATGGTCAAGGTCACGGGACCGGTGCCATGCACTTCCAGGTTGATGCCGACAATGCTCAGCTTGAGGCCGAGGACCGGAAAGGCCACAGCCCATACCAACAGGGCGCTGAAAAACGCCGATTTAAGATATCTGCTCATACTTTCTCAACCTCCGGACGGCCCAGAATGCCGGTCGGACGGAACAACAGCACCAGAACCAACAGGCCAAACGCCACAACGTCCTTGTACTGGTCGCCGAAGATATCGGCGCCAAAGGCTTCGGCCACACCCAGCACCAGCCCGCCGAGCATGGCGCCCGGAATACTGCCGATGCCACCCAGGACCGCCGCGGTAAAGGCCTTGAGGCCTACCAGGAAACCGGCGTTGGGGTTGATCACGCCGTACTGCATGCTCAGCAGTACCGCCGCAACGGCTGCCAGAGCGGCACCGATCACGAAGGTCAGGGCGATGATGTTGTTGGTGTTGATGCCCAGCAGGTTGGCCATCTTGATGTCTTCGGCACAGGCCCGGCAGGCGCGCCCCAGACGGGAGCGGGAGATGAACAGGGTCAGGCCCAGCATGGCCACCAGGGTGACGACGAAGACCAGGATCTGCATGTAGGAAATCAATACTTCTTCCGCACCGCCCGGGCCGAAGGAGAAGCTCCCCGGGATCAGGTTGGGGATGGATTTATCCTTGGAGTCCTGGGACAGCAATACGGTGTTTTGCAGGAAAATCGACATGCCGATGGCGGAAATCAGCGGAATCAAACGGTTGCTGCCACGCAAGGGACGGTAGGCAACCCGCTCGATACTGTAGCCATAGGCACTGGTCACGACGATCGACGCAAGGAACGCGGCGGTCATCAACAGCGGCAGGGAGTGGATACCCATCATGGCCATCCCGGCAAGGGCGATGAAGGCCACGTAGGAACCAATCATGTACACCTCGCCATGGGCGAAGTTGATCATTCCAATGATGCCGTAAACCATTGTGTAGCCAATGGCTATCAAGGCATAGGTGCTGCCAATGGTCAGGCCATTAACCAGCTGTTGGAAAAAATGATAGATCTCAGGCATTACAGCGCTCCTAAAAACCCGATACGCATTTCACTGGTGGAGTCATGTTCCGGCCCTGCGCTGTGTTCTGTGAGCACATTTGCGCAAAGCGTTTGCCAGCGAACCGCTGGTGACGGTTTTAAGATTTTCAGGTGAGCCAGCGCCCGGATCGCGGGTGTCAGGCCCATAAACCTCGTAAAACAAAGCCCACTGCTTGCACAGTGGGCTTGTTGACCAGTAACGCCTGGCTTACTGAGGGGAAACTTCGGTTTTTGGTTTACCGAAGTGCCATTCGTAGACCACGAACTTGAAGTCCTTCAGGTCGCCCTTGGCGTCGAAGCTCAGCTCGCCGGTTGGGGTCTTGAAGGTGCCTGCGTGGATGGCGGCAGCGACTTTGGCGGTGTCTTCGCTTTTCGCGGCAGTGATACCGCCGGCGATCACTTCAACAGCCGAGTAGGCCGGGAACACGAAAGGACCGGTTGGGTCCTGCTTGTTCTTGGCGAACTCTTCAACAATGGCTTTGTTGGCCGGGTCGGTGTCGAAGGATTTCGGCAGGGTCACCAGCAGGCCTTCGGAAGCGCCTTGGGCGATTTGCGAGATGGAGTCGTTGCCGACACCTTCTGGGCCCATGAACTTGGCGTTCAGGCCTTTTTCCTTGGACTGGCGCAGGATCAGGCCCAGCTCTGGGTGGTAGCCGCCGTAGTAGACGAAGTCCACGTTGGCTTGCTTGAGCTTCTGGATGATCGAGGAGAAGTCTTTGTCGCCAGCGTTCAGGCCTTCGAAGACCGCGACTTTCACGCCTTTCTTCTCGAGGGTCTGTTTAACGGCGGTGGCGATGCCTTCACCGTATTGCTGTTTGTCGTGCAGTACGGCAACGATCTTCGGCTTCACGTGGTCGGCAATGTAGTTGCCGGCCGCTGGGCCTTGTGCGCTGTCCAGGCCGATGGTGCGGAAGATCAGCTTGTAGCCACGTGCGGTGATTTCCGGGCTGGTGGCCGCCGGGGTAATCATGATGACGCCTTCGTCTTCATAGATGTCGGACGCTGGCTGAGTGGAGCTGGAGCAGAGGTGACCGACTACGAACTTGACGCCGTCGTTGACCACTTTGTTGGCCACGGCCACGGCTTGTTTCGGATCGCACGCATCATCGTATTCAACCGCGACGAGCTGCTTGCCGTCGACGCCGCCTTTGGCGTTGATGTCGGCGATGGCCTGCTTGGCACCCATGAATTGCATGTCGCCGTATTGCGTCACAGGACCTGTCTTAGGCCCGGCGATGCCGATCTTGATGGTGTCGGCTGCGAACGAATGGCCAGCAACCCCAGCCAGGACCATAGCGGCAAACAGTTTGGAAATCTGCTTAGTAGCCTTATTCATAGTGCTCCACTCTTACTGTTGTATTTTTTATAGTTCTAGCGGCCTTGTGAGCTGCAGAACCGGATCAGATATCTCGGATATCCCCCCGGCATTGCCCTGGCAACTGTACCGGTACAGTGTAGAGCGCCGGTTGATCGCTTGAAAAGCTGGCTGCTGGGGGCAAAACCTGGGTGTGTCGCTTTAATGAAAGAAAAAGACAGAATTGCGGCGGGGTGATGCCAGAGTCTCGGGCAATCCTTGGCTTTTCTGACACTTTCTATCGATGCCTCATTTGCAACTGGGTTTTTCTGCCTGAGCCCGGACGTTATGATTGCGCCGTTTTTTACATCAGGTGAATTCCCATGACGCAAGAACCTAGCACCCTCTATGCCAAGCTGCTCGGCGAAACCGCCGAAATTTCCTGGAAGGAGCTTGAACCGTTCTTTGCCAAGGGTGCCCTATTGTGGGTCGACGCCAAGCTGGATTTGATCGAAGCGGCCGAGGGAATGGCCGAGGATAACCGTGAGAAAGTCGCTGCGTGGCTGGCTGCGGGGAGCCTTGGCGAAGTGTCTGCGACGCGGGCATTGGACCTGGTTGAGCGTGATCCCAGCCTGTGGGCGGTGGTGGTTTCGCCGTGGATTTTGATCCAGGAAAGGGCAGCGTAAGAATCGTAAGCACCAAAGTGGTGCGCTATTTTCGTCGGTGCAAGTGTGTAGCTGAGTAACCGCTGACGCCGTGATGGCATCTTGCCGTAGAGAAAGGTCACAGGTCAGGGTGACGTGCGCGTCACGGGAACAGTTTTGCGCGGGGTCGAAGGCTCGGGGAATTGTTTCTGGGTGTGGCCAATATCAGCTTATGGAGTGGCTGACTGGCCGCCTTTGCGCGCAAGCCAGCGCCCACATTCAACGGCGTTCCTACACACGGAATGCGGTCAATGTGGGTGCGGGCTTGCTCACGAAGGGCGCGACTCGGTCTAGGCAGTCTTGCCAGTATGGTTATTCAACGAAATAACTTTGGTCTTGCCAATCCGATGGCGATAAATCTCGCGCAGGTACTTAATCGCCTTCTTCACACAATCCCGTGACAAGCGAATATCGTTGATCGACACAAACTTCTCCTTGTCGTTGATCAACTCCCGGTACTTCTTCTCATACATCGGTTTGATCGCGTACCAGTTGGTATCGAGAATTTTCGCCGGGTTTTCGAACTCGTTGAGCAGCTCATCAATCCGGTCTTCATCGAAGTCCTCATGGATGATGAAGTCCAGGATCGAATTATCCAGCGTGTCATCAAACCGGTACGGGTTACGCGCAAAGCAACGCTTGATAAAGGCCACGATCAACGTCAGGAAATCATCCGACAGGCACGGGCTCTTGGCGATCAGCGTGGTCAGCGACAAGTTGGCCGACGCCCCGATCACCAGCGCATACCGCTTGAGCGTGGTGTTGGGAAACAGACTATTGAGGTGCGTCTTCAGCCGGTTCAGGTCCATGTAGGACAGCTTGTAGTCCTTGGGCAAGGACACAATCGACACCACCGACGAGCAGTTCTTGAAGAAGTGCAGGTCATGCAGGGCGGCTGCGTCGTAGCCGGAATTCTTGTATTGCTCCAGTGACGCCTTGTAGCGCTTGGACTCGATCGGCAACAGGCTGATGCCTTCGATGGCCTGGGTCACTTTATTGAAGTGCGGCAGGTCGATGGAGCGGAAAAACAAGTCATCGATATTCAGCCGCTGTGGCTCTTTATCGAACACTTTGAACTTGTCATTCGACGGCGCCGGCGTTTCCGGCACCACGGACTCGGCATAGGCAATCGCTACCGGTCCCGCCAGGCTCATAAACAGGTCGTTGGCATCCAGGCGGATGGTTTCGCCAATGTCGATACCGGCACGCCGGAAATAGTTCTGGTCGTAATCGGTCGTCACCGCCTGGGCGGTGAGGATGTTGAAGATCTGCTGGGAGATGTACTGGTTGGCGTGTTTTTCCATGGCATTGACGTCAATGTTCTGGATATTGCCGTCATCGCTGTCTTCGGCGTAACGCATGATGTCGTTGGAGATCAGCATCATCGCGTTCCATGGCCGGATACGTCCCTTCACACTGGCTTCGCTGCTGTCTTCATTGTCGAAGTTGTAAGAGAAGTCCCATTCTTCCGACAGGTATTTGCATAACAGCCGCCCAGCGTTGATGTGCAGGGCCTCGGACATTTCGCTGCGGTGGTCGGAGATGTTCGGCAGCACACAGATGCCACTGGTGAAGATCGGCTCGAAGACAAACGCGTGGCCACTCTTGCTGTCGTGCTCGTCGGCGGGTTTGGTGTCGAACGTCTTGTTCATGTACGAGTGTTGCTGGGCCAGGCCAAACTCCGAGGCCATGCCCGACCCCGTACCGCCGCCGGCGCTGAAGATCGAGAAGTACAGGCGCGACTGGTTGGCCTTGATGCCGCAGGAGTCGATCAGGTAGGAGTGAATCATCTTCCAGTCGGGGCTGGAAAAACGCTGGGTGTCTTTATTGAGGATGATCTTGGCCAGGTACTGGCCCAGGATCGGCGCGTTACCGGCGCCGCCGGCATGGACTTCCGAGAGGTCCATTATTTTCATCTTGCTGTAGTCGCGCAGGAAGCCGCTTTTTTCGCCCTTGCGCGAAAACCGGATGCGCCCGGCGATGTCCTTGTCCAGGTCACCCAGCATCACCAGCGGCTCCACCAGGAACACCGGTTTGGTGGCCTTGCCGCCGCCCAGGCGCAGGTTGTTTCGGATCCACTGGGCCGGGCTGTAGCCCTTGTCCTGCGACGTGTCTTGCGTGCTGAATTCGTTCAAGTAGAACTTGCGCGCGTTGTAGACCAACTCTGCCACGTCCAGCGCGATGTTCGAACCGCAGCGGCCCAGGCCGATCAGGCACACCGAGGGAAATTCCTGCTCGTCGCGCGGGTCGCCGTCACCGTCTTGCTGGGGTGGGCGCGGGAACACCATGTCGCGCAGGCCGTCGAGGTTATCGAGGATGCGGTCGGTATTGGTTTCGGTGAAGTACAAGTACTGCTGGGTGGCCAGCGGACGGGCGCTGCTCAATGACTTTGAACCTGAGGATTTTTCCGCAGGAGCTGTCGGCAACAGGTCGAGGATCTCGGTGGCAGAGTTATTTTTAGAGGTCATTGGGCGCCATGTACCTGGACAGATGGCTTAAAAATCAAGGAGCCATCATTGAATGAGAGTTCGCGACTTTACAGTGCGTCTGAGTCCGGGACGGTCGGGTTTAACCCTGATTTTTCAAGGGGAATCGTGGCCGGACTCTGATGAATCGGCCGTTCGTCGGGGTTCTTTAGGCAAATGATGGCGAAATGCCAAAGAACCGGCGTCAGCGAATTGGCCTGACGGTCGCGGGTGGGCTGATACGGGCTGGGGTGGGGGCTTTCGGCGCAGGTGCCTCTTTGCTGCCTTCCACGCTGAAAGGGTAGAGCGGGTTGCGCATCTGGATGCCCTGGATCACGCCAACGATGTCGCAGAACGGCACCGCCGGGCTCAGCAGGTAGCCCTGAATGAAGTCACCGCCATGTTTGAGCAGCAGCTCGAACTGTGCCTGGGTTTCCACGCCTTCGGTGACCACCTGTAAGTGCAGGGTGTGGGCCATGCCGATAATCGCCTGGACGATCTCGATATCGGCGGTGGATTTGGGGATGTCCTGGATAAATGAACGGTCAATCTTCAACGTGTTGATCGGTAGGCGTTTGAGGTACGCCAGCGACGAGTAGCCGGTGCCAAAATCATCGATGGCGAGCGAAACCCCCAAGGCCCGAATTTGCCGCAACAGCGCCAGGGTGCTGCTGATATTGCCCATCAGCGCGTTTTCGGTAACTTCCAGTTCCAGGCGGTTGGCGGCAATCCCGGCGAAGCGCAAGGCAGCTTCTATTTCATCGGCCAACTCGTCACGGGTCAGGTTGAGGGCCGAGCAGTTCACGGCCATGGTCAGTTCGCTGTAGCCCCGGTCGGTCAGCAGGCTTAAATCATGGCAGGCCTGCCGCAACACCCAGTGGTCCAGTTCGGCGATCAACCCGTTGCTTTCGGCGATGTCGATAAACCGGTCCGGGGCCAACAGCCCGTGTTGCGGATGTTGCCAGCGCACCAGGGCTTCCAGGCGGGTGACCTTGCCGAGTTTCATGTCGAAGATCGGTTGATAAAACAGCACCAACTCGTTGCGGCCACGCAGGGCTGCGCGCAATTCCTCTTCCAGTTGCAGCTCAAGGAAGGCACGGGTTTTAAGGTTGGAACTGAAGAAGTTGAGGTTGTTGCGCCCGGCGTCTTTGGACTGGTACAGCGCCAGGTCGGCGGTTTTCAGCAGCTCTTCGCAGGTCAGGCCGTCTTCGGGAAACAGGCTGATGCCGATGCTGGTGGTCATCACCATGCGCCGACCGGCCAGTTCGACCGGCTCTTTCATCTTCTGCATGATCCGCTGCGCCATGTGCCGCGCTTCATCGCGATGGTGAATATTGATCAAAATGCAGAATTCGTCCCCACCAAACCGCGCGACCACGTCGTCGTGGCTGCGTATCGAACCTTTGATATGCCCGGCCAATACCGTCAGCAACTGGTCGCCGGCGTCATGCCCCAGGCTGTCATTGATCCGCTTGAAGTGGTCGATATCGAGGAATATCACCGCCATCATGCCGTTATTGGCCGTTTTTTCAGCGACTTTCTCAGCGAAGATCTGATTGAACCCTCGGCGGTTCAGCAGGCTGGTCAACGCGTCATAATGGGCAACCTGTTGCAGTGATGCGCGGGCCTGGTCGAGTTCGCTGAGCAGGGCGTTGACCCGCCGCAGGTCGCGTTCCTTGTGCTGCAGCTTTTTGTCCGCCAGGGCCGCGCTGACGCTGCTGCCGATCACCAACAGGGTGATAACCGCCACAGACAGGCCCAGTTGAATAGGGTTGTTGTCCAGCGGCAGCGCGAGGTCGGCTCCGCTGGGCACCAGCATTTGCATAGCGGCCATGCCGGTGAAGTGCATGCTCAGGATGCCGGCGCCCAGCACCAGGCTCGCGGCGTATTTGAGCAATTGATGGAAAACCCCGGCGCCGTTGCGCAGGTGGCTCGACAGCAGCAATGCCGCCAGGCTGGCGCCAATCGCGATAACCACCGACGCGATGAACAGCCACGACTCGAAGTACACCTGAGCCTGGGAGCGCATGGCCGACATGCCCACATAGTGCATCAAGGCGATACCGAGGCCCATCCACACCGACGCCAGTAAATACTGATGGAACCGCAGGTGGGCATGACTGAGGGTTTGCATGGCAAACAACGAGGCAATCAGGGCGATCACCAGCGAGGCGAACGTCATGAGCAATTCGTAATGAATAGCAATAGGTGCCTGGAAAGCCAGCATGCTGATGAAGTGAGTCGACCAGATACCGCCGGCGAGGCACCCAGCACCCAGCCAGCGCCAATGGCGGCGGGCGGTAGGGTCTTCTACATGGCCGACACGTTCGGCCATGTCCAACGTACCAAACCCGGCCGCGCAAGCGACCAGGTAGGCCAGCAACACCAGAAAGGGGTTATGACTGCAATTGAGTAATAAGTGCCCATTCTCTGGAAGGTCGGTAAAAAAATACATACCTAGCCATTCCATAGCATGTCCCGTCAAAGTCCGTACGTCATTGCCTTGAGCAATGGCCTATGGACTCCAGTATAGAAGCCTCGCGGGATTTGCCAGGAATAATGGCACTTTGATTTCAATGATTTTGGCATGCCGCTCATAGCGATTGATGCTAAGCGCTGATGGGCAGTTCCAGCTCAAAAGGGGCTTCCAATGGCGGCAGGCCGAATGCCGCGCGTGCGGTATCGCAATCGACGTTCGGTACACCCTGGCTCCACGACGCGTCGAACTCACGGCAGGGGCTCGACCGTTGCTCATAGATCGTGCAGCGTGTGCCCTTGCCGACTTCCCCTTCAAGGCTGCAGCAACGCGCGGGTTTCTGGTCGGTTCCGATCATCGCTACGCGTGTGGGGTTGATCTGCACCACAAGGTCATCGGGCACCGTCCCCCCGGAGGAGGCGCACTCACCCCAGAAGAAAGACACGCGAAAGTGTGAACAGCAGGCACCGCAACTCAGACACGGACTGGCTTCGGACATGGGCGTCATCGATAAGAAAAGTAGGATGGGGTGTTTCGGAAGGCTCGCCATTCTAATCCTGCCATGGCCGTTGGGAAGGGGGGCGAGCACTTATATTTTCGTAGGAAAACCCTCGCAATTGCGGGTCAAGGTCCGGGTGAAATTACGCCCTATCAGCTTTACGAATCATTACAGACAACGGCCGTCTGCCTGACTATGTTGCAGATACCTGAGCAGGATGCATCGGGCATCGCTGCGCTCATAACAATAAAAGAGACGGACCCATGCAGAACTCGACCCAAGCGGCGAATGCCTGGCGCATTCTGTTCCTGCTGTTCCTCGCCAACCTGTTCAATTTCTTCGACCGCACCATTCCCGCGATCATCATCGAGCCCATCCGCATGGAGTGGCACCTGAGCGACTTTCAGCTCGGGATCATCGGCACCGCTTTCACCATTGTCTATGCCATCGCCGGCCTGCCGCTGGGGCGCATGGCCGATACGGGCTCACGCAGCAAACTGATGGGCTGGGGCCTCTTCGCCTGGAGCGGGCTGACGGCGATCAACGGCATGGTCGGCAGTTTCTGGACCTTCCTGCTGGTGCGCATGGGCATCGGCATTGGCGAAGCCAGCTATGCGCCGGCGGCCAACTCGCTGATTGGCGACCTGTTTCCCGCTCACCGGCGCGCGCGGGCCATGGGCATTTTCATGCTGGGCCTGCCGTTGGGGCTGCTGCTGGCATTCTTCACCATCGGCGCGATGGTCAAGGCGTTCGACAGCTGGCGCGCGCCGTTCTTTATCGCCGCCGTGCCGGGAATGATCCTCGCGGTGTTCATGTTCTATATCAAAGAGCCCAAGCGCGGCGCCGCAGAAACCGTGCAGGTTTCCCAGGAACGCGTCGACCGTCCAATCCGCCGCGTGCTGGCGGTGCCGACGTTCCTCTGGCTGGTGTTGGCCGGGCTGTGTTTCAACTTCGCCACCTATGCGTGCAACTCGTTCCTGGTGCCGATGTTGCAACGCTACTTCCTGATGCCGTTGCAGGACGCTGCGGTTGCCACCGGGGTAATCGTCGGCTTGACCGGCTTGGTGGGCCTGACGCTGGGCGGCTGGATTGCCGACAAGATCCATCAGCGCGTGGCCAATGGCCGACTGCTGTTCGCGGCGTGCAGCCTGATCATCTCCACGGTTACCACCGCCTGGGCCTTGCATGCGGGGCGCATCGAGATTGGTGTGTTTGTGGCGCTGTTCAGTGTGGGCTGGTTGTTCGCTTATAACTTCTACACCTGTGTGTACACGGCGATTCAGGATGTGGTCGAACCCCGCCTGCGGGCCACGGCGATGGCGCTGTTTTTTGCCGGGTTGTATCTGCTCGGCGGAGGCATGGGGCCGGTGGTGGTGGGCGGGCTGTCGGATCACTTTGCCCATTCGGCGATGTATGCCGACGGAGCGGCACAGATGACTGAGGCTTATAAGGCCGTGGGCTTGCACGACGCCATGTACCTGATTCCGGTGGCGCTGTTTCTGACCATGCTGTTTCTGTTCCAGGCGTCGCGCAGTTTTGTGCGTGATGCCAAGCGGATGAAGGCGGGGCTGGGGGCGGTGGAGGTGCCGGCTGCTGCGGCTACGGCCTGATGCCAAGGTGACCCTTTCGCGAGCAGGCCCGCTCCCACCTTTGACCGAGTTGCCAGCTCGATCACCGAATCATGTGGGAGCGGGCTTGCTCGCGAAGAGGCCCTTAAAGGCAACGATATTCTCAAAAGCATGCAAAAGGCCCGCATTGCGCGGGCCTTTTTTAGCCGGGCAGGGCGGTTATCAACCCGCCACCAACACCCGAATCGCTTCCAGTCGCAGCGCCGCCTTGTCGAGCATGGCCAGGCCCTGCTCGCGTTGGTTGCGCAAGGCCACCAGCTCGCTGTCGCGCACGGTCGGGTTGACCGCTTGCAACGCGGTCAAGCGCGCCAGCTCTTCGTCGGTATCCGCTGCCAGGCGGCGTTTTGCCTCGGCCACACGTTCGGCGTGGCGCGGGGTGATCTTCTCTTCGCCGGCGTTGATGCGCGGCGTCAGCTGATCGCGCTGGGCCTGCACGAACTTGTTGGCACTGGCGCGTGGCACGCTTTCCAGTTGGTCGTTCAGGGTTTCAAACGACACGCGGCCGGACAAGTCATTGCCGTTGGCATCCAGCAGGCAGCGCAAGGCGGCCGGTGGCAGGTAGCGGCCCAGTTGCAGCGAGCGCGGCGCAACCACTTCACTGACGTAGAGCAGTTCCAGCAACACGGTGCCCGGCTTGAGCGCCTTGTTCTTGATCAGCGCCACGGCGGTGTTGCCCATCGAGCCGGACAGCACCAGGTCCATGCCGCCCTGCACCATCGGGTGTTCCCAGGTGATGAATTGCATGTCTTCGCGCGACAGCGCCTGGTTGCGGTCGTAGGTGATAGTCACCCCTTCGTCGTCACCCAGCGGGAAGCTGGCGTCGAGCATTTTTTCGCTGGGCTTGAGGATCAGCGCGTTTTCCGAATGGTCTTCGCTGTCGATGCCGAACGCGTCGAACAGGGTTTCCATGTAGATCGGCAGGGCGAACTGGTCGTCTTGCTCAAGGATGTCTTCCACCAGCGCATCGCCTTCACCCGCACCGCCGGAGTTGAGCTCCAGCAAGCGGTCGCGACCGGTGTGCAGCTCTTGCTCCAGGCGCTCGCGCTCGGCACGGGCTTCGTCGATCAGGGCTTGCCACTCGCCGTCGTCGGCGTTTTCCAGCAGCGGCAGCAGGCGCGGGCCGAACTGATGCTGCAAGGCGTTACCGGTCGGGCAGGTGTTGAGGAACGCGTTCAGCGCTTCGTGGTACCACTGGAACAGGCGCTCTTGCGGGCTGGTTTCCAGGTACGGCACGTGCAGTTCGATCACATGCTTCTGGCCGATCCGGTCCAGACGGCCGATCCGCTGTTCCAGCAGGTCGGGGTGGGACGGCAGGTCGAACAGCACCAAGTGGTGGGAGAACTGGAAGTTGCGGCCTTCACTGCCGATTTCCGAGCAGATCAGCACCTGGGCGCCGAACTCTTCATCAGCGAAGTAGGCAGCAGCGCGGTCACGTTCGAGGATGTTCATGCCCTCGTGGAACACCGTGGCCGGGATGCCGGAGCGTACGCGCAGGGCGTCTTCCAGGTCCATGGCGGTTTCGGCGTGGGCGCAGATCACCAGCACTTTAGTGCGCTTGAGCATTTTCAGCTGGTCGATCAGCCACTCGACGCGCGGGTCAAAGCGCCACCAGCGGTTTTCCTCTTCAACATCCGGCTGCGACTGGAAGCTGACTTCCGGGTACAGCTCGGCGTGTTCGCCCAGTGGCAACTCGAGGTATTCGTCCGGGTTCGGCAGCGGGTAGGCGTGCAGCTTGCGCTCCGGGAACCCTTGCACGGCGGCACGGGTATTACGGAACAGCACGCGGCCGGTGCCGTGGCGGTCGAGCAACTCACGCACCAGGCGTGCGCTGGCTTCGGTGTCGCCATCGTTGACGGCGGTGAGCAGTGCTTCACCTTCGTCGCCGAGGAAACCCTGAATGGTTTTATGTGCCGCTGGCGACAGGCGGCCTTTGTCCAGCAGCTCCTGCACGGCTTCGGCCACCGGGCGATAGTTCTCGCTTTCGGCGCGGAAGGCGTGCAGGTCGTGGAAGCGGTTCGGGTCCAGCAGGCGCAGGCGCGCGAAGTGGCTGTCCTGGCCCAGTTGCTCCGGGGTGGCGGTGAGCAGCAGTACGCCGGGAATCACCTCGGCCAGTTGCTCGACCAACGAGTACTCAGGGCTGGCTTTCTCTTCATGCCACACCAGGTGGTGGGCTTCGTCGACGACCAGCAAGTCCCAGCCGGCCGCGAACAGCGCGTCCTGGGCCTTCTCGTCGTCAACCAGCCACTCCAGCGCGACGAGGGCGAGCTGGGTGTCTTCGAACGGGTTGGTGGCATCGCTTTCGATAAAGCGTTCTTCGTCGAACAGCGCAACCTGCAGGTTGAAGCGGCGGCGCATTTCCACCAGCCACTGGTGCTGCAGGTTTTCCGGGACCAGGATCAGCACGCGGTTGGCGCGGCCCGACAGCAACTGGCGATGAATCACAAGGCCGGCTTCGATGGTCTTGCCCAGGCCCACTTCGTCCGCCAGCAATACCCGTGGCGCGATACGGTCAGCGACTTCGCGGGCGATGTGCAATTGGTGAGCAATAGGTTGTGCACGCACGCCGCCCAGGCCCCACAACGAGGATTGCAACTGGCGGCTGGTGTGTTCCAGCGTGTGGTAACGCAGCGAGAACCAGGCCAGCGGGTCGATCTGCCCGGCGAACAGACGGTCGCTGGCCAGACGGAACTGGATGAAGTTGGACAGTTGGGTTTCCGGCAGGGTGACCTGCTCGTTCTGCCCATTGAGGCCGTGGTAAACCAGCAGGCCATCGACGTCGTCGACTTCCTGTACGGTCATTTTCCAGCCTTCGAAATGGGTGATGGAGTCACCCGGCGAAAACCTCACACGAGTGAGGGGCGCATTCCGTAGCGCATACTGACGAGTGTCGCCAGTGGCCGGATAGAGCACGGTCAACAAGCGGCCGTCCTGTGCCAGAACGGTGCCTAACCCCAGCTCTGCTTCGCTGTCACTAATCCAGCGTTGCCCCGGTTGATACTGCTGCGCCATGCTGCCTGACTCCCGCCGTGAAAAAGCCGACTATCTTAACGGAACAAGGCCCTCAGCCAAAGGACTCTGACAAAAACTACTCCGTTAACGCATGGGTTCGAAAGCTCGATCGACGGGTGGCGGGCACTTGCGAGTGTCGATTCGGTCACAGCTTGGCGAGCTGGCGCTCAAGTCGCCCTGCAACCCGCCGACAGCCTGTTGATCAGGAGAATATTATTATGCTGCCACCCATGCTGCCCGTCAGCGTCGTGCCGGTCACGTCACAACTTGACCCGGTGCGCCAGAAGCCGGATATCCCGCCCGTGGTGCCAGTACAAGCGGGCTCCAACGAAAGCACGATCGACTTGAAAAAGGGCGATTCCGAACAGGCGACCTTGCTGTTGCGCGAAGAGCAACGCCGCCAGCAAGAGCAGCAGAAGCGCCGGCGCGAAGCCGACGAAGACCCTGAGGAGCACCTGGCGATTCCCGGCGATACATTGAATGCCGATAATACTGTGCCGGTGGTGCCGCTGATCGAAGATGCGCCGCGCCAGGGGCTGTGGGTGGACGTTGAGGTTTAATCGCGCAACTCACGCAGCGCCGCGAGCAGTCGTGCGATGTCATCCTCGGTGTTGAGCGGGCTGACGGACACCCTTGCGATACTGCTCAGGCCACGCGCCTGCATGTCCAATGGAGTGTAGGCCACGCCATTGGCGCCGACAGTGATGCGCTTGAGGCCCAAGCGTCGTTTGAGTTCGAAGGCATCCCAGCCAGCGAGGTTGAAGGCGATCAGTCCTGAGTGATTGGCGCCCAAGTCATGCAGGGAAACTCCCGGAATCTGCCGCAAGCCTTCGCGGATTTGCCCGCTGATCTGCAAGACCCTTTCCCACGTCCTCTCTACGCCCAGTCGATTGACCTCCTGTAACGCCGTGCCTAACCCCGCCAATAAGGCGTAGGACACTTCGCTGGTTTCAAAGCGCCGGGCGTCGTCGCGCAGGTGGAAACCGTCGGCGGCCCAAGGGGCTGAAAACACATCGCGCTGGGCGGGGTTCAGGCGCTGGAGGAAGCCCGGCCTTACATACATCAGCGCCGTACCGCGTGGCCCGCGCAGGTGTTTGCGCCCGGCTGACTTGAGCACATCGCAGTGCAGTGCCTGCACGTCGACCGGCAGTTGCCCCACGGCTTGGCCGGCGTCGATGAAATAGGCGATACCGTGACGCTTGGCCACTTCGCCGATCGCCTGGGCGGGGTTGATCAGGCCACCGTTGGCCGGCAGCCAGGTCAAATCGATCAACTTGACGTTGGCATCGATCATCGACTCCAGCGCCACCGGGCAGACCGCGCCGGTTTCATCGCAAGGAATGACGTCCACCTGGGCGCCGGACTGCACTGCCCGTTGCATACTCGCCAGGTTGCCGCCCCATTCATGGCGGCCGACCAGAATCCGCTCGCCTGGCTTCCAGGCGCCCAAGGCCTCGAAGGCCATGCTCCAGGCGGTCGAGCCGCTGCTGGCAAAGGCAATCGACGAAGTCGGCGCATTGAGCAATTGCCCGGCCGCACGCCGGGCTGTTTCGACCAGCACAGCGCCATGCTCGCCGGCCTCCATCGGGCCGTCGCGGGCTTCACGCTGTAATTGGTCGATGATCGCGTCGAGGCTGGCCTGGCTCGGCAGTGAGGCACCGGCGTGGTTGAAATGCACCAGGCCCGACTGGCAGCCGGGTGTGTCGTCGCGCAGTTGCTGGACTTCGAGCGGGCTCACGGCTGCAGCTCGAAAATCGCATCAACCTCCACCGCCACCCCAGCCGGCAGGCTGGAAACCCCTACGGCAGTGCGCACGTGCCGGCCCTTGTCGCCGAGAGCGTTGACCAGCAGGTTCGAGGCACCGTTGGCCACCACACTTTGGCGCTGGAAGTCGGCGCTGCTGGCAATGAACACCCCCAGGCGCAAAATCCGCACCGCGCGCGAAAGGTCATCACCCAGCGCATCGCTCAATTGGCCCAACAGGCCCAGCGCCGCCAGTTCCGCCGCCTGGGCGCCTTCTTCATCGCTGAGGGATTCGCCCAGCCGACCGACGTAGGCGGGTTTGCCGTCGATCATGGGGATCTGCCCGGAAATGAACAGCTGGTTCTGGCTGACCACATGATTGATGTAATTGGCCGCCGGCTGGCTGGGCGTGGGCAGCGTCAGGCCAAGGGCTTGCACGCGTTGGCGGATGGAATCGCTCATGTTGAATCCTCTTCGGGTGGGAGGTTTCAGCATGTTGGCTGCGGCGATGGGCGACAAACGGATAGATCTCACTCGACGTATCGAAATAACTCACGCGTCGGCGCAGGCGTCCTTCAGCCATTGGCTGAAGCACTCCGCCGCTTCGCTGGTGGGGCCTTGGGGGGTGATCAGCCAGTAGCCGATTTCGCTGTGATAGGGCGGCCATTCAAAGGCTTCCACCAGGCTGCCGTCCGCCAGCTTGCGCTCGATCAAGCGGTGACGGCCCATGGCGATGCCCTGGCCGGCCACGGCGGCTTCGACCACGATGTTGTAGTCGTGCAGCAGCACGTGCGGATGCTGCTTGAGGTCGACTTGGAAGTGCGCAGACCAATCCGTCCACTCGAAGGGGCGGTGCGAGGTGGCCATCAACAGTGCGCCGTTGTCTCGCTGGTTGGCCTTGAAGGCCGGGCTGCACACGGGTGAGATTACTTCAGGCATCAGCCGGGTGGTTTGCACATCGGGCCAATCGCCCTTGCCGTAACGGATGGCCAGGTCGACCTCGGCGGCGGCGACGTTGGCCAATTGAATCGCCGGCAGCAACTCCACCTGGATATGCGGGTAGCGGTTGAGAAACCCGGCCAGACGCGGGGCCAGCCACAGCGTGGCGAAGGATGCCAGCAGGCCGACACGTAATACCGTGACACGGGTCGCCACCCGTTGGGTGCGGGTGGCGGCGGCAATGGCGTCGAGGGCGGGGCGGATTTCGTCGTAGTAACGTTGGCCGTCGGCAGTCAGATCGATCGCACGGGTGCGTCGGATAAACAGTGGTTTGCCCAGATGTTGTTCGAGCTTTTGCACTTGGTGGCTGAGTGCGCTCTGGGTAACCGACAGCTCATTGGCGGCCTTGATAAAACTCAAGTGCCGCGCCACCGCCTCAAAAGCGCGCAGGGCCAGCAGCGGCGGAAGGTCATTGTGCAGTGCCAACTGAGTGCGCCTACCGGTTAAGGGGGGAAAGTGTCGATTTTGGGCGATGTGCTTCCTTTTGTCGCCCGCAGATTCTTCCGTCGTAGTTTGGGGATGTGTCTTACATCTCCCCGGGTAGCTGTGCGCAAAGCTCTGTGTCTTTTTTGAGACGGTAGAGCGATGAAAAATCCTATAAAGGCAACGGTGATCGGCTTGGCTATTTCAATCGGCCTTTGCGCGGCGGCCGCCGCCAATGAGTCTCCGCTGGTCGGGGCCTGGAAGCTGGTCGGTTATGAGGTCGAGTCCCAGGACACCCGTGAGAAAATCCCGGCGATGGGCAGCCGTCCGTCCGGGCGGGTTATTTTTACCGCGGATCATCGCGTGGCTTTCGTGTTGACCGGTGAGGGGAGAAAAGCCGGCGCGTCCGACGCAGAAAAATCAGTGCTGTTGAATACGCTGGTGGCTTATACCGGAATTGAGCGGGTCGACGGCAATCAATGGTGCACAGCGGTTGATTCTGCCTGGAATCCGCAGTGGGTGGGAACGGTGCAATGCCGCGATTTTCAGGTCAGGGGCGACACGCTGGAAGTGCTGACGCCTTGGCGCCAAATGCCTAATTGGCCGGGGACTACACGTTCCATCATCACGTTTGAGCGCGATAAATAAGCGCCAGGAGAGGCAAGTACGAGGATTTTCACCCTGGCATTTGCTGTCGAGCGGGAGAGGCCGCATTATTGAGCCATTCCCGCCACGACGTAAGCCCAGCCATGAGTGAAGATGACAAACTGATCGACTTGAATGCCGAACGCGCCAAACGTGTGCATGACTTGAATGACAAGCGCCTGAATGAAGTTCGCCAGGCATTTGAGCAGGCGATGCCGCTTGGTAACGTTAAGAAAAAACCCAAGAACAAGCCGAAAAAGCGTTGAAACAGCCTGCATCTGTTGATGCAGGTCAGTTATTACCCTTCTTTAAGCCCCGTTGCGGGCGACATTGATCCCGGTCAATTTTCCAATCCGCCTTCTCCATTAACTTAGCCCTATCGCAACAGGGCATGAGCACAGGAGGCCGGTCATGTTTTTCGATAATGTGGTGTTTGCCGGGGTGCTGACCGTCAGCCTCATGGTGCTGTTTTTTGTAGGGTTTGGAATTTTTATCTGGAAAGACGCGAAAAAGCGTAAAGAACCCTAAGTCTTTCCGGATTACATGAGCACGCAAGGCATTTTGGGCGACTTCGGTCGCCTTTTTTTT
>NZ_LXJP01000020.1:0-106506 GCF_001728855.1 Pseudomonas sp. AP19
C
The DNA here is from genome assembly GCF_001728855.1 of Pseudomonas sp. AP19. Lineage (NCBI taxonomy): Bacteria > Pseudomonadati > Pseudomonadota > Gammaproteobacteria > Pseudomonadales > Pseudomonadaceae > Pseudomonas > Pseudomonas sp. AP19. Next base: position 2 of record NZ_LXJP01000020.1, read on the forward strand.
TGGTTGGCGTGCTGCACCGCCTCTGGCGCGACGTACATCAGCAGCTCGGCGTAGTGGTCACTCATGGTCGTCTCTCAAGCAAAAGGGTGCCGGGGGCTGTCGATGGCCTTGAGGCCGTGGCGGCTGATCAGTTGGCCGTAACCCTGCAGCAGAAAGCCGCCGCTGCGAGCCACCCATTGTTCACGGCGGGCGCGGTAGACCGTGGGCAGCAAGTACCAGGGCAATTTCGGCAAGTCGTGGTGCACCAGGTGCAGGTTGTTATTGAGGAACAGCCACGTCCACGGCCACGCCGCTTCGTTGAGCACGGTGCGCTGTTCCGGCTGCGGGTGCGGGCGGTGTTCATAGTAGGAACGGATCGACGCCAGGGACAAGGCCGGCACACTGACCAGCAGCAGGTAGTGCCACACCGGCAGCGCGCTGTGATGGGCGATAAAGCTCAGCATCAATGCCGTCACGGCGCCGTGGGCCAGCCACATCGGCCATACCTGCGCCAGGCGCTGGAACTCATGGCGCGCCAATCGGCCAATCGCCAGCGGCGCGGCCAACACGCAACGGCCGAGCACGGTTTTGGTCAGCCAATGCACGCCACGTTCAAACAATGAGCTGGCGTCCCATTGTTGTTGAGTGAGATAGCGGCTTTCCGGATCGATGCCCGGCAGGGTCAGGTCTTGATCGTTGTGGTGGAGCAGATGGCTGTTGCGATACAGCGTATAGGGATACCACACGGCAAAGGGCGCGTAGCCGAGCAGTTTGTTCACCAGCAGGGAACGGGTGGGATGGCCGTGGAGCAGCTCGTGCTGCACCGACAGCCATAGCGTCACCAGAGGAATCAGCAACAGGGTGCTCAGCCACAGGCCGAGCCAATCGCTGCCCAGTATCACGGCGAACCAGCCGCTATACACGCCGATCAACAGTAGCCAGGTCGGCCATTCGGTCGTTGCGGTGAAACCGCGTGCCAGGGCTTCGATTTCCCGGCGTTGGGTTAGATCAAGGTAGTAGGCCATCGGCAGCTCAGAGCAGGTGTTTCCTGCTCTGTGCATTGAGGCGCGCAAATCTTGCAGATCGTTTGGTTCTAAGCGTGTAACTCAGTGACCGAACAGGCCTGTATCGGACTTTTTGGCTTTCTTGTCAGCGCGTTTTTCATCGGCGGTTTTTGCCGGTTTCTTCTTCGCGGCTTTCTTTGAATCCATACCTTTGGCCATGATGCATGCTCCACTTACGGGGGATGTAACACTGGGTATACCACCTATTGCCCGGCAGAAGGCGCTTATAATCCCCAGCCCTTGATTATGTTGCCCAAACACCATGCCTGAACTGCACATCGAACCCCTGGCAGAGCCGCTGTGGCCGCTGCTGAACAAGTTTTACCGCAGCCATGATTCGTCGATGAAGGCCATGAAGGGTGGGCGCTTATGGGTAGCGCGCGACGGCGAGATTGTGGCCGGGTTGTGCCTCTCCCCCGTGGTGGGAGGGCAGTGGCTGACCGGGGTGTTTGTCGACCCGGCTTATCGCGGCCAGGGGCTGGCCGCGCGTTTGATTTTGCAGGCGGTGGACGACGTGGCGGGGACCGTCTGGCTGCTGTGCCATCCCGACCTGGAAGGTGTGTATCAGCGCATGGGGTTCACCCAGGATACGCGGCTGCCGCAATCCCTCAGCGAGCGGTGGGTGCGCTACAAACGTAACAAGCCAATGATCGCCATGGGGCTTATAACCAACGCAAAGGTCGACCGCGGATAATGTGTGATCAGCCGGTCCGGAGCCCATGCTAGCCTCGATGGCACAGTGGCCCCTTACAGGATGATCATGAAAACGACACTTGCAGCGCTGTCCCTCACCGCCCTCCTCGCGCCAACCTTCAGCCACGCCGCGGATGCGCCGATTACCGCTGAGCAGTACGCCAGTGTGCTGGCCGGCAGTTGGCGCGACCCGGCCAACAGCGCACGCGACGGCTATCGCCACCCGCAGCAAACCCTGGCGTTCTTCGGCTTGGACGCCAAGCAGACGGTGATCGAAATCACCCCCGGTGCCGGCTGGTACAGCGAAGTGCTGGCGCCGCTGCTCAAAGACCACGGGCATTACATCGCCGCCGTGCAGGCAGCGAGCAGCAGCGCCTATGCGCGCACCTCCGAAGACAACCTGAAAAAGAAATTCGCCGCCGACCCGACGCGCTATGCCAAGGCCCACGTGGTGGAGTTCGACCCCAAGGCGCCGGTGTTTGGTACGCCCGCTTCGGCCGATGCCGTGCTGACCTTCCGCAACGTGCATAACTGGGTGGCGGCCGATACCGCAGGCGCTACATTCAGTGCGTTTTACACGGTGCTCAAACCGGGCGGCGTGCTGGGTGTGGAAGATCACCGGGCCAAAGACGGTGCGGACCTGGAAGCGATCAAGGACAGTGGTTACCTGACCACAGCCCAAGTGGTGAAACTGGCGACCGATGCCGGGTTCAAGCTGGCTGGGCAGAGTGAGGTGAATGCCAACCCCAAGGACACCAAGGATTATCCGGGTGGCGTCTGGACGTTGCCGCCAACGTTGAAGTTGGGCGAGCAGGACAAGGCCAGGTACGTGGCGATTGGAGAGTCGGATCGGATGACGTTGCGGTTTGTTAAACCCGCCAAATAGTTCGGTTTGAAATGCTATCCCAATGTGGGAGCCGGCTTGCTCGCGAAAGCGGAGTGTCAGTCAATGTATTCGGTGACTGATACACCGCTTTCGCGAGCAAGCCCGCTCCCACATTTTCGGTTTCAGTGTGGCTGCGCGTTACTCGTCGGCATTCGGGTCCATCTCCGGAAACATCACTTCGATGTATCCGAATTTGCTGAAGTCGGTAATCCGCGACGGGTACAACCGGCCGATCAGGTGGTCACATTCATGCTGCACCACCCGCGCGTGGAAGCCCTCGGCGACGCGCACGATGGGCAAGCCCTTGGGGTCGAAACCTTCGTAGCGGATCTGCTGGTAACGGTCCACCGCGCCACGTAGACCGGGCACGGACAGGCAACCTTCAAACCCCTCTTCCAGCACGGGACTGAGCGGCGTAATCAACGGGTTGATCAAGATGGTCTGCGGCACCGGTGGCGCGTCCGGGTAGCGTTCACTGGCCTCAAAACCAAAGATCACCAGTTGCAGATCAACGCCGATCTGCGGGGCCGCAAGGCCGACACCGCCGACGTGCTCCATGGTCTGGAACATGTCATCAATCAATTGCCACAGCTCGGGGCTGTCAAACATTTCCGGCGGAACCGGTGGGGCGATACGCAGCAGGCGTTCGTCGCCCATTTTCAGGATTTCACGGATCATCGATCAGACTTCGTCGGTAGTGGGCTTGGAGTGGTCCCGGCCGAGGCCTGAGACGTGCTGTTTTTCATCCGTGTGCGTGCTTTCATCAAAATCCTTTTCGCCTGGGTCCTTGCCTTCGGCGGACATGTGTTCGATCACGGCATTCATCTCGGCCCCGAGCAATAGCACGGCGGCGGAAATATAGAAGTACAGCAGCAGGACAATAATCGCACCGATGCTGCCATACATGGCGTTGTAGTCGGCAAAGGTTTTGACGTAATAGCCAAACCCCAGGGAGGCAATAATCCACACCACCACGGCCAGCACCGAGCCGGGGGTGATGAAGCGGAATTTCTGCTGCACGTCAGGCATCACGTAGTACATGAGGGCCACCGCGAACATCAGCAAAATCACGATCAGCGGCCAGCGCAGGATGGTCCACAGCGTCACCACGAATTCCTGCATGCCGATCTGCCCGGCGAGCCACTCCATCACCTGCGGGCCAAGCACCATCAGCGCGGCGGCGGCCAGCAACATGCCGGCGATGCCGACGGTGTAGAAAATCGACAGCGGGAAACGCTTCCAGATCGGCCGACCTTCGACCACATCGTAGGCGGCGTTCATCGCGCTCATCATCAGCCGCACACCCGCCGACGCGGTCCACAAGGCGATCACGATACCCACGGACAGCAAGCCACCCTTGGATTGCTGCAACTGGTCGATCACCGGGTTGACCTGTTCCAGCGCCTGGGGCGGCAGCACCAGCTCCGACTGCATACGCAGCCAGGTGAAGAAGTCCGGCAGGTGCAGGAAACCAATCAGGGCGATAAGGAACAACAAGAAGGGAAACAGCGAGAACAGCATCTGGTAGGCCAGTGCCGAGGCGTAGGTAGGCATTTCGTCATCGACGAATTCCTTGACGGTGCGCACCAACACTTTGTGGAGCTTGAGGCCGTCGAGTACCGGAAAAATCATAGCGTCTCCTTTCGCCGCATAAAGGGTGAGGTCGTGGGCGACTCAGGGGCCGTTTTCTACATCAAAGTAGACCATTTGGCGACTTTGAAACAATTTCCAAACTTTAGTTGCACGCTTTACACAAAAACGGCCATCCGTGGATGGCCGTCGGGCTGCATGAATCCAGCCGGCGATTCAGTGTTACTTGACGGCTTTTTTTACCGCATCTTTGGTGTCGCCGACGGCTTTCTGCACTTCGCCTTTCTTTTCCTGAATCACGCCTTCAGCGCGCAGTTTGTCGTTGCCAGTCACTTTGCCAACGCCTTGCTTGATGTTACCAACGGCTTCGTTGGCCAAACCTTTTGCCTTATCCGATGTGCTGCTCATGGTATTTCTCCGAAAGAACAATCAAGGGTTTTGGTCACTACCTAAAGATTGACCCGAGGCCATTCGGCAGAGTTTCAATTATTTTCAGCGCGCATTTCATCGCCGGCGACAGGTTTGGCTTTATGTTTTGCCGCCAACCCACGAGAATGCCCGGCACATTCAGGCTATAACGCTGAATAACAGATCCCGTAGGAAGGTTATGAAACTCAATAAAGCACAGGCCATCGCCCGCAGAAACCAGGAACTGGGCGGTGCCGTACTCGGCGTCAACAACTGCCACTTCACTGACCTGGACAGCAAACGCAACATCTGGTGGTTCGACCTGCCGGTGGTGCGTATTGGTGTGGGGCAGTACGAGTGGATTCACCTGTTGATGCACAACGCCGAGACTGACCAGTTGCTGCACTTGAAGGTGCCGACGGCGTTCCTGCGTGAAAAGCTCGAAGGGCTGGTGGTGCGCAATGCGAACAAGCGCAAGCCGGAGATCACTCTGGAGCTGAGCGCCGACAAGGATTCGTTCCTCAAAGACGTGCGCCCGGCCGGTGCGGGCGTGAGCTTCGCGCAGTTTGCCGTGTAGCACACTCGGTCAAATACGGTGGGCGCTGGCAAGCCTGCTCCCACCGTGGATCGCATCCCAACCCAGGCATTAAAAAACCCCGCATGGCGGGGTTTTTTATTCGGTTACTTTTTCAGGCCCAGCTTCTTCAGCTCTTCATCGCGCAACTCACGGCGCAGGATCTTGCCCACGTTGGTGGTCGGCAACGCATCACGGAACTCAACGGCCTTGGGCACCTTGTAGCCGGTGACATTGGCGCGCATATGTTCCATCACCTGGTCCTTGGTCAGGGTAGCCCCTGGCTTGACCACGATGAAGATCTTGATGTGCTCCCCGGATTTTTCGTCCGGCACGCCAATGGCCGCGCACTGCAGCACGCCCGGCAGGGTCGCCAGCACGTCTTCCAGCTCGTTCGGGTAAACGTTGAAACCGGAGACCAGAATCATGTCTTTCTTGCGATCGACAATCCGCATGTAGCCGTCCGGCTGGATAATCGCGATGTCGCCGGTCTTCAACCAGCCTTCGCTGTCGAGGATCTCGGCGGTAGCGTCTTCGCGCTGCCAGTAGCCTTTCATCACCTGCGGGCCTTTGACGCACAGCTCGCCGATTTCGCCCAGGGCCAGTTCAACGCCGTCATCGGTAATGACTTTGCACACAGTAGACGGCACCGGAATGCCGATGGTGCCGATCTGGATGTTCTGGATCGGGTTGACCGTCGCCACCGGGCTGGTTTCGGTCATGCCGTAACCTTCGCAAATATTGCAGCCGGTCACGTCCTTCCAACGTTCAGCAGCCGCCAGTTGCAAGGCCATGCCGCCGGACAGGGTGACTTTGAGCGCGGAGAAATCCAGCTTGCGGAACGCTTCGTTGTTGCACAGCGCCACAAACAGCGTGTTCAGGCCTACAAAGCCGCTGAACTTCCACTTCGACAGTTCCTTGACCATCGCCGGCAGGTCGCGCGGGTTGCTGATCAGGATGTTGTGGTTGCCGATCAGCATCATCGCCATGCAATGAAAGGTGAAGGCATAGATGTGGTAAAGCGGCAGCGGCGTGATCAGGATCTCGCAACCTTCATTGAGGTTGGAGCCCATCAGCGCCTTGCACTGCAGCATGTTGGCAACCAGGTTGCGGTGGGTGAGCATCGCGCCCTTGGCCACGCCGGTGGTGCCGCCGGTGTATTGCAGCACGGCAACATCACCGCTGGCCGGGCTGGCATCATTGACCGGTTGGCCGTGCCCCTTGGCCAGCACGTCGTTGAACTTGACCGCCTTGGGCAAGTGATAGGCCGGGACCATTTTTTTCACGTACTTGATGACGCTGTTGATCAGCAGGCGCTTGAACGGCGACAGCAGGTCAGCGACTTCGGTGACGATCACGTGCTTGACGGCGGTCTTGGGCACGACTTTTTCAGCCAGGTGCGCCATGTTGGCCAGGCAAACCAGAGCCTTGGCTCCGGAATCATTGAATTGGTGTTCCATTTCCCGCGCGGTGTACAGCGGGTTGGTGTTGACCACGATCAGGCCCGCGCGAATGGCGCCGAACACGGCGACCGGGTATTGCAGGACATTGGGCAGTTGCACGGCGATTCGATCGCCAGGCTTCAAGTCGGTATGCTGTTGCAGGTAGGCGGCGAAAGCGCCGGACAATTCGTACAGTTCACCGTAGGTGAGTGTCTTGCCCAGGTTGCTGAAAGCCGGTTTGTTGGCGAAGCGCTGGCAGGACTGTTTAAGTACCGCCTGAATATTTTGATACTCGTCTGGATTGATGTCTGCAGCAATCCCGGCGGGGTACTTATCCTTCCAAAAGTCTTCGTTCATGGAAGCCCACTCCTCAGCGACGCGAATTCATCATCGCATTTGATGCGATTATTATTGGTGTATGTTTTTTTAGGTGAGTCTGGCGCTTTCAAGCAGGCCGAGAAGTCACAAAGCGCGCCGAGAGTAGCAGCTTTGCCAAAGGCCGACTAGAGCCAAAAGAGGGCCCTACAGTCATAAACATGACTCAAGAATATCTAATGGTCATTTTTAGAGCAAAGATTCTATAAGCCTGGATAGCGCTCTGGAATGGGCCTTTCAGCACAATAAATACCAATGTGGGAGCGGGCTTGCTCGCGAATGCGGTGCTTCAGTCGATACATCTGGTGACTGATACACCGCATTCGCGAGCAAGCCCGCTCCCACATTTTTTAAGTGCATTGCACATCAAGCGATGTCGCGCAGCTCCCGCCGCAGGATCTTGCCCACCGGCGTCATCGGCAACGACTCGCGCAACACAATATGCTTGGGCACCTTGTACCCGGTGAAATTGGTCTTGCAGTACGCTTTCAGCTCTTCAAGGCTCACGCCCTGCGCACGCGCCACCACAAACAGCTTCACCGCCTCACCGGTGCGATCATCCGGTACGCCGATCACGGCGCAGTTGGCTACCGCCGGGTGGGCCATCACCACGTCTTCGATCTCGTTGGGGTACACGTTAAAGCCCGAGACGATGATCAGGTCTTTCTTGCGATCAACAATGCTCACGAACCCATCGGCATCGATTACCGCGATGTCACCGGTTTTCAGCCAGCCCTCGGCGTCGAGTGTCTCGGCGGTGGCCACCGGTTGCTGCCAGTAGCCCTTCATCACCTGCGGCCCCTTGATGCACAGCTCGCCGCGCTCACCGAACGGCAGCTCGCGCCCTTCGTCGTCGATAACTTTCATCGCCGTGCCCGGCACCGGCACACCCACGGTCCCCAGGCGCGACTGGCTGCCATAGGGGTTGGTGCTGGCCACCGGGGAGGTTTCGGTCAGGCCGTAGCCTTCGCCGATGGAACAACCAGTCAACGCTTTCCAACGCTCGGCCGTGGCCTTGACCAGTGCCGTGCCGCCGGAGTTGGTGATCTTGAGATGGGAAAAATCCAGGGTCTTGAAATCCGGGTGGTCCATGAGCGCCACAAACAACGTGTTCAGCCCCAACAGGCAGGAGAACCGCCACTTTTTCAGTTCCTTGATGAAGCCGCCGATGTCCCGCGGGTTGGTGATCAGCACGTTGTGGTTGCCGGTCACCATCATGCACATGCAGTTCGCCGTGAATGCATAGATGTGGTACAGCGGCAGCGGCGCGATCATCACCTCCTGGCCTTCTTTCACCAGCGGCTGGCCGTCGTCGGTGAGTTGGGACATGCACGCCCGCGCCTGCTGCATATTGGCGACCAGGTTGCCATGGGTGAGCATCGCGCCCTTGGCCAGGCCGGTGGTGCCGCCGGTGTATTGCAGCACAGCGATGTCATCCAGGGTCACCGGATGCCGAATCAGGCCCTGCCCTGCGCCCATGCGCAGCGCGCGCTTGAACGATACCGCCCGTGGCAGGTGGTAGGCCGGGACCATTTTCTTGACTTTGTCGACCACGGTGTTGATCAGCCAGCCCTTGGCCGCCGGCATGAAGTCGCCCATCTTGGCTTCGATGAGGTAGTCGATCTCGGTATCGGCGCACACTTCCTGCACACGCGAACCGAACAAGTTGAGGTAGACCAGCGCACGAATACCGGCGTCCTTGAACTGGTGGCGCATCTCACGCGGAGTGTACAGAGGGTTGGTGTTGACCACGATGAGCCCGGCACGCAACGCGCCAAACACCGCAATCGGGTAATGCAGCACGTTGGGCATCTGCACCGCTATGCGCTCGCCAGGCTTGAGGTCGGTGTGCTGTTGCAGGTAGCTGGCGAACGCCGCACTTTGGCGCTCAAGCTCGGCGTAAGTCAGGGTGATGCCCATGTTGCTGAATGCCGGACGGTCGGCAAAAGCCTTGCAGGAACGCTCGAAGACTTCGATCACCGACTTGTAGGTGGTGAGGTCGATGTCATGGGGAACGCCCGCCGCGCGTTTGTCATTCCAGAAATCAGGTTGCACTATTCTTGTCCTCTTACCTGAGTGTGTCCGGCCGCTGCAGCTGTAAAAAGCCGGCTGCGATAAAAAGCGGAGCTTTGAGGACGGTAGCAGCTATGGCCAATCAGGCAAATACAGGAAACAGCGTCATCAATTGCGTGAATCTTCGTACAAGGGCCTGCACAGATCAAACGCACGCCTGGGGATGAGCTATACACTGCAACGACCTCGAGCAAAGGAAGCGCCATGAACCACCGCACCTTCTGGCTGACCGCGAATGACCGCAGCCGCCTGTACGTCAATCAATGGCTGCCGGAAGGCCCGGCCAAGGCCATGATCATGCTGTCCCACGGCATGGCCGAGCACAGCGGGCGTTATGCGCGCCTGGCCGACGCGTTGTGCGCCGCCGGCTATGGCGTGTATGCGCTGGACCAGCGCGGCCATGGCCGCACCGCCGATGAGGGCACGCTGGGCCTCTACGCCGAGAAGGATGGGTGGAACAAGGTGGTCGGCGACCTTGCCAGCCTGAACCAGCACATTGGCCAACAGCATCCGGGGCTGCCGATCATTCTGCTGGGGCACAGCATGGGCAGCTATATCGCCCAGGCCTACCTGGTGCATCACAGCGCCAGCTTGAAGGGCGTGATTCTCAGCGGTTCGAATTTCCAGCCGGTGGCGCTGTACCGCGCGGCCGCCGTGATCGCCCGCCTCGAACGCGCACGCCAAGGCTTGCGTGGGCGCAGTGCACTGATCGAGTTCCTGTCATTCGGCTCGTTCAACAAAGCGTTCAAGCCCAACCGCACGGCGTTTGATTGGCTCAGCCGCGACCCGAATGAAGTCGATAAATACATCAACGACCCGCTGTGTGGTTTCCGCTGCACCAACCAGCTGTGGATCGACTTGCTGGGCGGCTTGCAGCAAATCAGCAAAGCGTCCAATCTCGAACAGATCGTCCCGGGCCTGCCGATCCTGGTGATGGGCGGAGAATGTGATCCGGTGAGTGAAGGCAAGCGTCTCAAAAACCTGGCCCACGCATTGCGCGAAGCCGGCTGCCAGAACCTGCAACTGAATATTTATCCGCAGGCACGCCATGAAGTGTTCAATGAAACCAACCGCGATGAAGTCACTGCGGATGTACTGACGTGGCTAGACCAGACGCTGGCGCTGCACAGCCCGACCCGCTGCGAATGATTTTTCGCCTAAAATCAAACGCTTATCATCAGCCAATTTAATTACCGATTAGCCACAGGATGTACCTTTAGATGACTCAGGTTACCAACACCCCGTACGAAGCCCTCGAAGTTGGCCAGACCGCCAGTTACAGCAAGACCGTCGAGGAGCGCGACATCCAGCTGTTCGCCGCCATGTCCGGTGACCATAACCCCGTGCACCTGGATGCCGAGTACGCCAAGGCGACCATGTTCAAGGAGCGTATCGCCCACGGCATGTTCAGCGGCGCCCTGATCAGCGCGGCCGTTGCCTGCGAGTTGCCTGGGCCGGGCACCATCTATATCGGCCAGCAGATGACCTTCCAGAAGCCGGTAAAAATCGGCGACACCCTGACCGTGCGTCTGGAAATCCTCGAAAAGCTGCCAAAATTTCGCGTCCGCATTGCCACCCGTGTCTTCAACCAGCGCGATGAGCTGGTGGTCGATGGCGAGGCGGAAATCCTCGCGCCACGCAAGCAGCAGGTCGTGACCCTAACCGAGCTGCCGCCGATCAGCATCGGCTGATTGCAGCGTCAAGGTGAATACCAGGCACATGTAGAAGCGGGCTTGCCCGCGAAGACGGTAGGTCAGTCACCTCTCGGTCACTGATACACCGCTTTCGCGAACAAGCCCGCTCCCACATTTGTTACACAGCAGTTGCTACACAACAGGCCTTACGACTGAGCGCGAGCCTGGTTACGCAGGGCTTTCACCTGGTCGTGGTTGCGTTGTGCGCCGTGGAACTGACGCTCAACCAGGTCACGAATACCCAGCAGGTTGTGCTTGTTGATCTTCTCGATCGCTTCCTTGTAAGCCTTCAGTGCGTGGTCTTCACCGCGCTCGGCTTCGTTCAGGACAGCCTCTTCATCTTTACCGGTCACCAGGGACTTCACGTCAACCCAGCCACGGTGCAAGGCGCCGGCAACCGAACCGGAATTTTCCGGGTCGCCGCCCAGGGCTTTCACAGCGGTTTGCAATTCGGCGGCAGCGGTGGCGCAGTCGGTGGAGCGCTTGACGAACAGGGCTTTAAGCTCTGGGTGCTTGATGTCTTCAGCACAGGTAGCGAAGCCTTTCTGGCCGTCTTTGCTGGTCTCGATCAGGTCGTTCAGTACGGAGATCGATTCTTTGTTGATGTCAGTCATTTTTCAATTCCTTGTGCGGGTTAAGAAAGGTGTCTTAGTAATTGCAGCGCCCGTGCCAAGTTTTTGAAAAAGTATTTTTCTTTATTTTTCAATGATTTAAAAATTAATGAACCATCTGTATTTACGTTATTTGCATGATCTGTCATTTGGCCTTCATGCAGAATGCCTGTATTTTCCAAGGTCTCGACTCAAACACTGAAGCCCATGAACCCCGAAAAACTCGAACTGCTGATCACCCGAGAAATGCCCTTCGGCAAATACAAGGGACGGATCATCGCCGACCTGCCCGGCCCCTACCTGAACTGGTTTGCCCGTGAAGGTTTCCCCCACGGCGAGCTGGGCGGTTTGCTGGCCTTGATGCAGGAAATCGATCACAACGGCCTGTCCGAATTATTGGAACCTCTACGCGCAAAACACGGTAAACCCGCCCCTCGCCATTAAGAGCCCACGCCATGCCACGGAATGCCGATAACGAACGTCACTGGCAGGCCATTGCCGAGCGCTATGCGCTGGAATCTGGCCCGATCAATCTGGAGAATGGCTACTTCGGGCGCATGAGCCGCGCGGTCCAAGCGCAGTACCTGGAGCACGTTGCATTTATCAACCGCAGCAACTCGTTGTATGTGCGCCAGCGGTTCGAGCAAGGTCAAAACGTCGATATCCTTCGCCAACTGGCCGGGCTGATTGAGGCCGCCCCGGAGGCGATTGCGTTCACCCGCAATGCCACCGAAGCCTTGCAGTCACTGATCCGCAACTACAACGGCCTGAAACCGGGCGACCAGGTGCTGATCAGCGACCTGGAGTACGACACAGTCAAAGGCGCCATGCGCTGGCTGGCCGGTTATCGGGGTGTCGAGGTGATCGAAATCTCCCATGCCCACCCGGCAAGTTTCGACAGCCTGTTGCAGACTTATCGTGAGACGTTCGCGCAGTACCCGCGCCTGAAGATGATGGCGTTGACCCATGTCACCCACCGCACCGGCCTGGTGATGCCCGTCGAGGCCATTGCCAGGGCCGCGCGCGAGCATGGCATCGACGTCATCCTTGATGGTGCCCACGCGTTGGGCCAGATCGAGTTCAACCTGGCGGCGCTCGGCATTCAGTTTGCCGGCTTCAACCTGCACAAATGGATCGGCGCGCCGTTGACGCTTGGCTTCCTCTATATAGCCCCGGAACGCCTGGCCGATATCGACCCGGACATGGGCGAGTTCCACTACCCCGCCACTGACGTGCGCGCACGCACGCCCTACAGCACGCCGAACTTTCCGGCATTGATGACCTTGCCGCTGGTGCTCGAAGAACATCGCGCACTGGGCGGCTCGGCGGCCAAGGGCGCGCGGGTCAATTACCTGCGCGACTTATGGGTTAGCCAGGTACGGCAGCTGCCGGGGATTGAAGTGCTGACGCCGGACGATCCACGGCTGTATTGCGGGATCACGGCCTTCAAGTTTACGGGCCGGGATCAAGCGGCGATGGCGCAACGGTTGCTCAAGGAGTACGACCTGTTTACCACCACGCGCACGGGTGCGGTGTTTGGCACCTGTATTCGGGTGACGCCGGGGTTGGTGACGTCGGCGGCGGATATCGGTGTACTGGTCAAAGCGATCACTGAACTACACGCGGATTAAAAATGTGGGAGCGGGCTTGTGTGGGAGCGGGCTTGCTCGCGAATACGGTGTGTCAGTCAACGAATATGCCAACTGAACCACCGCATTCGCGAGCAAGCCCGCTCCCACATTAATCGGTGTCGGATGCGCGTTTTTTTCAGGCAAAAAAAAGCGGTACACCGACCAAGTGCACCGCAAAAATGCCGTTAAGCACAGCAACAACGATTCGGTAAATCAGATCAGTCCAGCAGCGCCAACGCCTGTGCGGTGACTTCCTGGATGCGTGCCCAGTCGCCGTTCTTGACCCATTCCGGGTCCAGCATCCAGCTACCGCCCACGCACATGACGTTTTTCAACGCCATGTAGTGTTTGATGTTGGCCGGCCCCACGCCGCCAGTCGGGCAGAACTTCACTTCGCCGAACGGGCCGCCGAGCGCCTTGATGGCCGCCACGCCGCCGCTGACTTCAGCCGGGAACAGCTTGAAGCGGCGATAACCCAGACCGTAGCCTTCCATGATGCCGGAGGCATTGCTGATGCCTGGCAGCAGCGGGATCGGGCTGTGCACCGAGGCTTCAAGCAGGTCGCGGGTGATGCCGGGGGTGACGATGAATTGCGAGCCGGCCACTTCGGCCGCTTCGAGCATATGACGGTCGAGTACGGTGCCGGCACCGGTGCACAGCTCAGGGCGTTGCTCACGCAGCACCTGAATGGCCTTGAGGCCGAACTCGGAACGCAGGGTCACCTCCAATGCGGTCAAGCCACCGGCAGCCAAGGCATCGGCCAACGGCAGGATGTCCTGTTCGCGGGCGATGGTGATCACCGGCAGGATCCGCGCCTTGGCGCAGAGGCTGTCGATCAGGGCAACTTTATCCGCCATGGACACGGTCGGTTGAGGGCTTTTCATAGCGGCTGATCCTTGGCTCATGGGCACCAGTAAATCTCTAAAGTAGGTTGCAAAAACGCGCGAATCGGCATGGCAGCAACATCGTCACTGGCCAGCGCGGCGCTCAAGGTGGTCAATTTCGAGCTGCCGGAAATCGACAGCACGGTGTAGTGGGCCGAGGCCAGCAGTGCACGACTCATGGTCAGGCGCTGGTGCGGCACGGTCGGCGCCAGCATCGGCCAGCAACGGCGGGTGCCGTCAGCTTTCAATGCTTCGCCCAGGTTCGGGCTGTTGGGAAACAGCGATGCGGTGTGACCGTCATCGCCCATGCCCAGTACCAGCACATCAATGGCTTGCAGCTCGGCCAACTGGCGATCGGCCAATTCGGCGGCGTCTTCCAGATTCGCGGCAACGTTGTACAAGCTCAGGAACGTGGCCTTGGCCGCCGGGCCTTGCAGCAGGTATTTCTTCAGCAGGCCGGCATTGCTGTCGGCATGTTCCACCGGCACCCAGCGCTCATCGGCCAGGGTGACGGTGACGTTGGACCAGTCCAGGTCTTGCTTGGCCAGGTTCTGAAAAAACGCCACGGGGCTGCGGCCACCGGACACCACCAACGTGGCCGCGCCACGGGCGCTGATGGCCGTGCGCAATTGCCCGGCCACGTCATTGGCCAAGCCGTCCGCCAGCAACGTGGGCGAGCGGTACTCATGGGCTGTTACACCCTGAGGCAGTTTCAATTCAGATATCGCCATACCAAGACCTCCCATCCCGCGTGATCAGTGCAATCGAGCTCATCGGCCCCCAGGACCCCGCCGCATAAGGCTTGGGCGCATCACCGGATTTTTTCCACCCGGCAATCAACTGGTCACACCACTTCCACGCGGCTTCGATTTCATCTTTGCGAACAAACAGGTTCTGATTGCCGCGCATCACTTCCAACAACAACCGCTCGTAGGCATCGGGGATCCGCGCGCTGCGATAGGTGTCGGAAAAATTCAGTTGCAGCGGGCCGCTGCGCAGTTGCATGCCCTTGTCCAGGCCCTGCTCCTTGGTCATCACACGCAAGGAAATACCTTCGTCCGGCTGCAGGCGAATGATCAGTTTGTTGCTGATCTGCAGGCGCTGCTCGGGCGCGAAGATGTAGTGGGACGGTTCCTTGAAGTGGATGACAATCTGCGACAGCTTTTGCGGCATGCGTTTACCGGTGCGCAGGTAGAACGGCACCCCGGCCCAACGCCAGTTACGAATATCGGCACGCAGGGCGACGAACGTTTCGGTGTCGCTCTGGGTGTTGGAGTTTTCTTCTTCCAGGTAACCCGGCACCGGTTTGCCGGCGCTGTAACCGGCGATGTATTGGCCGCGTACCACTTGAGTGGTCAACCCTTCCGGACTGATCGGCGCCAGGGCCTTGAGCACCTTGACCTTCTCGTCACGGATGCTGTCGGCGGACAGGTCGGCCGGCGGGTCCATGGCAATCAGGCAGAGCAGTTGCAGCAGGTGGTTCTGGATCATGTCCCGCAGCTGGCCAGCCTTGTCGAAGTAACCCCAACGGCCTTCGATACCGACTTGCTCGGCCACGGTGATTTCCACGTGGGAGATGTAGTTCTGGTTCCACTGGGTTTCGAACAGGCTGTTGGCGAAACGCAGGGCGATCAGGTTCTGGACGGTCTCTTTGCCCAAGTAGTGGTCGATGCGGTACGTGCGGTTTTCCGGGAAAAACTGCGCCACGGCGTCGTTAACCTTGCGCGAGGATTCCAGGTCCGAACCGATGGGTTTTTCCAGCACTACACGGGTGTTTTCCGCCAGGCCGACCTTGGCCAGGTTTTCGCAGATGGCGCCATACACCGCCGCAGGCGTGGCGAAATAGGCGATCAGGCGTTGTTCGACACCGACGTTGGCGGCCAGGGTGGCGTAGTCATCGGCGTTTATGAAATCGACGTGCACGTAGGCCAGGCGTGCGAGGAAGCGCGCTGCCACGGCCTCATCCAGTTCCTTGCCGACGTATTTACGCAGTTCTTTTTCGATATGGGCCAGGTGCTCTTGCTCGGACCCGGCTTCACGGGCCAATGCCAGGATGCGCGTGTCGTCGTGCAGGAGCCCGGCGCCATCGAGTTGGTAAAGTGCAGGAAATAACTTGCGCAGCGCCAGATCACCCAAGGCGCCAAACAGGGCAAAGGTGCAGGGTTCTACGGTTATCAAAGGCATGATGTTTGTTCTTTTATCAAGTTAAGCTACAAATACCTTTTTTCAAGGCATCACTCAAGGAAAAATGTAGTAATAACCACAACATTTTCCCAAAATACGCATTCCGAGTGGTGGTGTTCAGCTACCCTCAGTAGGATAGGCCACCGCAAAGGGCCACTCGTCGATGGGTTACCGCCCTTTATTTGCATCGTCGCCCGAAGGAAAGACTGAATGGACCGCGTGCGAAATCTTCTGGAACAAATCCGGAACCGCCTCGAAGAATTGAACAAGGCTGAGAAAAAAGTCGCCGAGGTCATCCTGCTCAACCCGCAGCAGGCGACCCGCTTCTCTATCGCCGCCCTCGCCCAAGCCGCCTCGGTCAGTGAACCGACGGTCAACCGTTTCTGCCGTTCGTTCGGTGTCAGCGGTTACCCTGAACTTAAATTGCAGCTGGCGCAAAGTTTGGCCAGTGGTGCGGCGTATGTGAGCCGTGCCGTGGAAGCCGATGATAACCCTGAGGCCTACACGCAGAAGATCTTTGGCAGCGCCATTGCCTCCCTGGACAGTGCGTGCCAGGCCCTCGACCCGGCGCTGATCAGCAAGGCCGTGGACCTGTTGATCCAGGCGCGGCAGATCCACTTCTTCGGCCTGGGCGCATCGGCGCCGGTCGCCATGGATGCGCTGCACAAGTTTTTCCGTTTCAACCTGTCCGTGACTGCCCATGCCGATGTACTGATGCAACGCATGATCGCGTCGGTGGCGCATACCGGCGAGCTGTTCGTGATCATTTCCTACACCGGGCGTACCCGTGAGTTGGTGGAAGTGGCGCGTATCGCGCGGGAAAACGGCGCGTCGGTGCTGGGCGTGACCGCCGAAAACTCGCCGCTGGCCAAAGCCAGCACGGTGAGCCTGAACATTCCGTTGCCGGAAGACACCGACATCTACATGCCGATGACCTCGCGGATCATTCAACTGACCGTGCTGGATGTGCTGGCAACCGGCATGACCCTGCGCCGTGGCGTGGATTTCCAGCCGCATTTGCGCAAGATCAAAGAGAGCTTGAATGACAGCCGGTACCCGGTGGGGGATGAGTTTAACTAGCAGGAATCTCTACCAGCAGTACCGGCCCTTTCGCGAGCAAGCCCGCGCCCACATTCGACCGTATGCCAAGGTGGGACCCGGTCAACATGTGGGAGCGCGCTTGCCCGCGATGGCGCCATCAGCAACAGCGCTAAACCCCGGCCCGGGCCTGCAGACTCAAGTGCGCCCTCTCCCCCGGCGCCAGGCTCGCCCCGGCCATCGCCGACTCCACGCACACAAACCCTGACGCCTCGTTAAAGCTCACGCCCAGTAACGGCCGGCTGCCCGGATGCCATACCACGGTGTCGGCGCTGTCGCCGGTGTCGATGCACAGTTCGCGTTGCCAGGCGTGGTCCTTGAGCTGCAATTCACCCTCATGCTGGAACACCCGCTGGCAGCCGCCATCCACTCGCAGCTCACCTTCCTGCTGGCAAACCTGACGGCTGAGCTGGTCATAACCTTGCGCACCGTCAAGCCCAGACAGCGCTATCTCGTCGACGTGACCAATACGCCAATAAGCGTGCAACGCATGGCTCAACTGGCACGGCAACTCGTCCTGGTGCTCGGTGCTCAAGCGCAACTCAAGGGTCTCGCCCAGGTGCGCGTGCAGGTCGACTTGCCAGTCGCACAATTGCAATTGCCAGTGCAGGCGCACACCGTCGTCGTCGGTGCTGCTGTCGAGCAGCTTCCAGTCGATCAGCCGCGCCCAGCCATGGGACGGCCACGCGTTTTCGCTCGGATGGCGCCCATACCACGGCCAGCACACCGGCACCCCACCACGGATGGCGCCGACTTGCGGCCACTTGGCCGCACACCATAGCCAGGGTTTCTGGCCGCGGGGCTGAAAGTGCAGCAATTGCGCGCCCTGACGGCTGAACACCGCCTGGCACAGCGGATGGTCGATCACCAACACATCGCGCATCTGAAAGCGCTCCCAGGCGAACACCGGTTGTTCACGCAGGGATTTGAAAAAGCGTTGCAGCGGATGCTCATGCATGTGCCACGGTCCTGAATATCATCACAGCGCGCCCCAAAAAAAGCGGGTAGCCATGGCTACCCGCAAAATGCGCACAGAGAGAAGGAGCTTATCGCAACAGCGTTAGAACGTAGACTGAATTTTCAGGCCCGCTACCAGCGCGTTGTCGACTTTATCGACGCCACCTGGGTGGGTAACGTATTGCAGGTTAGGACGCACGGTCAGCCAGTTGGTGACGTGGAAGCCGTAGTTGATTTCAGTGTTGTACTCGGTGTCACGCAGCGGCGCGTAGCCCACCTGATCGTAGTCGGTGAAACCACCGGCTGCGTTCAGCAACTCTGCGTTTTTCCTCACGTCCTGGTTGACATGGATGCGGGAGAAGCCGATACCGACGTCATCTTTTGGACGCGCATCGAACGGGCCTTTGTAGACCAGCATCAACGACTGATAGTTGTCGACGAGGTTGGTGTCCTTGTCGTGGAAGGTGGCGTTGGCCGCGATGTTCAGACCGCGCGACGCGTCGCCGTTATGGGTGGTAAGTTGCTGCTGCACAACGCCCCAATAGCCGCTTTTGCTGCTGCGGGTACGGTAAGCCAAGCCTGTGGTGGCAGCATCGTTGCCGTTAACGTCGTCACGTACGTCGCTGGCATCCGCGGCGCTCTTGTAGTAACCCACACGGTATTCGCCCGGCAGGCCATTGACCTTCGGCGACCAGACCAACTCCACCGGAATCACGGTGCCCTTGGTGCCGCTGCCGCTGAGCTTGAAGCCATTGCCGTGCTCAAGCTGCGACGGGTTCTGGTTGTACGCACCAATCTGCGCATACAGCTCAGGCGTGATGTTGTACTTCACGCGGATAGCGGCCTGGGCGACCGGCCAGTTGTACCAGGTGTTTACATAGTTACCCACCTGCGAGCCACAGAACGACAGGTTCTGGAAGTCGCATGGGAAGGTGTTGAAGTCTTCGCCTTCACCGAAGTAACCGAGTTTCACGTCCAGCTTGTTATCGAACATCTGGTGCTGAATCCAGAACTGGGTCAGACGCACCATGTGGCCACGACCATAGACTTCCATCGACGAACTCAGCGTGCCGGCACGCGGGTCACCGATACGGTCGTTGGAGATGTTTTGGCCATTACGGTTGGTCAACTGGATCTTGGCCTGGGTGTTGTCCCAGCCCCACAGCTTTTGCAGATCGAGCGCTACGCCCAGCCCGAACTGGTCGGAGTAACGGCCGGTCTTGTCGTCGTTATAGCCGCCGTGCAGGTTGGCGCCCATTTCCCCTACGTAGTCAGCCTTGATGTCGATACCTTGCTCGATCAGCTTGGTACGCTCGCCACCCCAATCACCGGTCATCCACTTGGAGTCGGCGCTGAATGCATCGGCCGCCATCGCATTGGCGGACAATACCAGGGCTGCTGCTGCTGACAGTTGGCAGATCAGCCGAGTGTTGTTGTGTTGCTTTTTCATCCCTACATCCTCGTCTTTATTGTTATTTAACTGTTTTTATCTAACGCGGGTTACTTTTTTTAACCAAAACAACAAGTTATCTGCTTCAGCGGCCTTTGAATTGGGCCACGTTGTCGGCATGCCCGTGTGCAGGCAATGAGGCAGCAGTGCCCAAGCGTTCGCCGGTTTTGGCGTCGAACAGCAATACCTTGGCCGGGTCGAATTGCAGGGTCAGGGTCTCACCGACCTGCGGTGCAACGTCCGGCGCGAGGCGGCAGCAGACCTTGGTGTCGTTGAGTTGCACAAACACCAACGTGTCCGGACCGGTCGGCTCAGTGACCTGGACTTCGGCACGAATGCTCGACGCCCCATTCGCTTCACCCGTGGCCAGAACAATTTGCTCCGGGCGCAGACCCAGGATCACATCACGATCTTCAAGCCCAGCATCACTCATCCCCAGCGGCAGCTCGCAACGGGCCTGGCCGCTGTCGAGCAGGGCCACCAATTTGCCATCCTTGCGTTGCAGGCGCAGCGGAATGAAGTTCATTGGTGGTGAACCGATAAAGCTTGCCACAAACAGGTTGGCCGGGTCGTTATAGATTTCTTTCGGCGTGCCAAATTGTTGAATGATGCCGTCCTTCATCACCGCCACTTTGTCGCCCAGGGTCATCGCTTCGATCTGGTCGTGCGTGACGTAGACGGTGGTGGTTTTGAGGCGCTGGTGCATCAATTTCATTTCGGTGCGCATCTCGACCCGCAGCTTGGCGTCGAGGTTGGACAGCGGTTCGTCGAACAGGTAGATCTTCGGCCGACGGGCCAGGGCACGGCCCATGGCCACACGCTGTTGCTGGCCACCGGACAGTTGGCCTGGCTTGCGGTTAAGCAGGTGTTCGATCTGCAGCAGCTTGGCCACGCGCGCCACTTCGGCGTCGATGTCCGCCTGAGGCATCTTGCGGATTTTGAGGCCGAACTCGATGTTCTCGCGCACGCTCATGGTCGGGTACAGCGCGTAGGACTGGAACACCATGGCGATGTCACGGTCCTTGGGGCTCATGCCGCTCACATCCTGATCGCCGATCATGATGGCGCCGCCGGTAATGGTTTCCAGACCGGCGATGCAGTTCATCAGCGTGGATTTACCACACCCCGAAGGGCCGACCAGAATCAGGAATTCGCCTTCCTTGATCGACAGTTCGATGTTCTTCAAGGTGTCGGGCAGGCCGGCGCCATAGGTCTTGTTTACATTGCGAAGTTCAAGCGTAGCCATGATTACCCCTTGACCGCGCCGGCCGTAAGGCCGCGCACGAAATACTTGCCTGCGATCACATAGACCAGCAGGGTCGGCAGCCCGGCGATCATCGCCGCCGCCATATCCACGTTATATTCCTTGGCCCCGGTGCTGGTGTTGACCAGGTTGTTCAGCGCCACCGTGATGGGCTGCGAGTCGCCGCTGGAGAACACCACACCGAACAGGAAGTCGTTCCAGATCTGGGTGAACTGCCAGATCAGGCAGACCATGATGATCGGCGTCGACATCGGCAGAATGATCAGCCGGAAGATGGTGAAGAAACCTGCACCGTCCAGTCGCGCTGCCTTGATCAATGCATCTGGAATGCTCACGTAGTAGTTACGGAAGAACAGTGTGGTAAATGCAAGCCCGTAGACCACGTGCACGAACACCAGGCCCGTGGTGGTACTGGCCAGGCCCATCTTGCCGAGGGTGAACGACGCGGGCAGCAGCACGGTCTGGAACGGCAGGAAGCAGCCAAACAACAGCAGGCCGAAGAACAGCTGCGAGCCTTTGAAGCGCCAGAACGACAGCACATAGCCGTTCAACGCACCGATGGCGGTGGAGATCAGTACGGCCGGTACGGTGATCTTGATCGAGTTCCAGAAGTAGCCGTCTACAGTGGCCCAGGCCTTGACCCAGCCAATGCCGGTGACCACGGTCGGCCAGCTCAGCAGGTTGCCGGTGCTGATGTCTTCCGGGGTCTTGAAGCTGGTCAGCAGCATCACCACCAGCGGTACCAGGTACAGCAACACAGCGAGGATCAGCACCGTGTAGATCGCGATGCGACTCAGGCTGATGGAAGGTTTGGAAGCGAGACTAGTCATTACGCTTGGTCCTCAGCTCGGAGTACAGGTAAGGCACGATGATCGCGAGGATCGCGCCGAGCATCAGGATTGCACTGGCCGAGCCCATGCCCATCTGGCCACGACTGAAGGTGAACGAGTACATGAACATGGCAGGCAGGTCGGACGAGTAGCCCGGGCCACCGGCCGTCATTGCGGCAACCAGGTCAAAGCTCTTGATCGCAATGTGCGCCAGGATCATCACCGCACTGAAGAACACCGGACGCAGGCTTGGCAGCACCACACTCCAGTAGATGCGCGGCAGGCTGGCACCGTCGATCTGGGCGGCACGGATGATCGACTGATCAACGCCGCGCAGGCCGGCGAGAAACATCGCCATGATGAACCCGGAGGCTTGCCATACAGCAGCAATCACCAGGCAGTAGACGACACGGTCGGGGTCGATCAGCCAGTCCAGGCGGAAGCCTTCCCAGCCCCAGTCACGCAGGAGTTTGTCCAGGCCCATGCCCGGGTTGAGCAGCCATTTCCAGGCGGTACCGGTCACGATCATCGAGAGCGCCATCGGGTACAGGTAAATGGTGCGGATAAAACCTTCGCGGCGGATTTTCTGGTCGAGGAAAATCGCCAGGGTCACGCCAATCACAAGGGTGATGCCGATAAACATCCCGCCGAAAACAGCCAGGTTCTTGCTCGCTACCCACCAGCGGTCGTTGTCGAACAACCGCGCGTATTGCGCAAGGCCTGCCCATTTGTAGCTTGGCAGGAACGTGGACGTGGTGAACGACAGCACGAACGTCCACAGGATGTAGCCATAAAAGCCCACCAGCACGATGAACATGCTGGGCGCCAGCACCAGTTTAGGGAGCCAGCGCTGCAGTGCATCGAACGGCGAGGCCTTGCTGAACACAGCAACAGAACTCATGGGAAAATCCAGTACAGGGAAAAAGGACTACAAGAGCCTGCCTTGTGAGGGGTCAGGGGGTTTCCCCTCACAAGGACCAGCCGTGCTAACCGTTACTTGGCAGACTTGATCGCAGCGCCGAGTTTCTTGGCGGTGTCGGCCGGGTCGGCTTTCGGGTCGTTGATGAAGTTGGTCACGACATCAAAGAACGCACCTTGGACCGCCAGGGTAGTGGCCATGTTGTGCGCCATACTTGGCTGCAGGCCGCCAGTCTGGGCGTCGGCAAGGAAGTCCTTAGCGGCGGTCTGGGCGCAGGAGTCGAAGCCGAGCTTGTCCATTTCATGGAGCATGTCGTTACGAACCGGGATCGAGCCTTTGTTGATGCTGAAGACTTTCTGGAAGTTTTCACCCAACACGACTTTGGCGATGTCCTGTTGACCGGCCTGAGTGCCCTTGTCTTTCACCTTGAACACCGCCAGGGAGTCGATGTTGTAGGTGAAGGCTTTGTCGGTGCCCGGGAAGGCTACGCACTCGTAGTCTTTGCCGGCGACTTTCTTGGCGGCGGTCCACTCGGACTTGGCCCAGTCACCCATGATCTGCATACCGGCCTTGCCGTTGATGACCTTGCCGGCTTCGAGGTTCCAGTCCTGGCCTTTGCCATCGACGTCCATATAGGTCGCGACTTTCTTCAGCTCGGTCAGGGCCTTGACCATTTGCGGGCCGGTCAGCGCATCGTTATCCAGGTCGACCAGGGCTTTCTTGTAGCCATCGGCACCCATCACCGACAGAACGACGGCTTCAAATACGGTGCTGTCCTGCCAAGGCTGGCCACCGTGGGCAAGCGGAATGAAGCCTGCGGCCTTGAGCTTGTCGCCCGCTGCGTAGAACTCTTCGAGGGTGGTCGGGTTCTTGGTGATACCGGCTTTCTTGAAGACTTCCGGGTTGATCCACAGCCAGTTCACGCGGTGGATGTTGACCGGTACGGCAACGTAGTTACCTTCGTACTTCACGGTATCGGAGACTTTCTTATCGAGCAGCGAGTCCCACTTTTCTTCTTTGGCGACGTCTTTGAGCACGTCAGTGTCGAGCAAGCCAGTGGACGCCCACTCCTGGATGTCCGGACCTTTGATCTGGGCAACGCCTGGCGGGTTGCCGGCCACTGCGCGGCTTTTCAGTACGGTCATGGCAGTGGCGCCACCGCCACCTGCAACGGCACCGTCTTTCCAGGTGAAGCCGTCTTTCTCAACTTGGGCCTTCAGGACATCTACTGCCGCTTTCTCACCGCCAGAGGTCCACCAATGCACAACTTCAACCGTCCCTTTCGAGTCGGCGGCAAATGCACTGAGGGGAAACAACGAGGCAATGGAAATAGCAACGGCGAGGCGATTAATCGCGTTCATCTGAGTACCTTTTCTTGTTGTTATGCATGCAAGTCTAGAGCTTGCGCTGCACGGAGTTTAAACATGGATTTTTAAGGCGCAGGTAACAAAGGGACGCACAAATGTCACCAGCTGGTGACATTCATGCCCGCTCCGATGGCACTGGCCATGCTGGGTGCCAAGGGTAGCGCAGGCAGCAATACCGCTTGCCAGGCATGGTACAGGTCCGGCTTGCCACCCCAGATCTTGCTGCTGGGCTGGTTGCGCGGGCTAAGTTCGTGGTGCCAACTGCCGTGTAGACGGTCGATAAAGTGCGTTTCGCAAAACTCCCAAAAGCACCGATACCAGGTTTCGTAATGCCGTTCGCCCGTACGTTTGAGCAACGCCTGGGCAGCGGCGCTGGCTTCGGCGTGAGTCCAATGCAGGCGCTCGCGCACCACCGGGCGATGGTTCCAATCCAGGGTGTAGACGATGCCGGGAGCACCGTCCACGGCCCAGGCGTACTCACAGGCGCTGGCGAACAAGCCCTTGGCGTCGTTCAACAGCCACTCCGGCGTTGCCAGTCCGGCCTGCAGGCGTGCCGCTTCCAAATGCAGCACCAAGCGCGCCCACTCAAAGCCATGGCCTGGGGTGATGCCATAGGGGCGAAAACCGTCGGCGGGGTTGTCCTCGTTGTAGCCGAGCAAGGGTTTCCACTGCGCGTCAAAATGCTCGATTACCATGAACCGGTTACCGGCAGCGTGCGTGTGGATGACGCGCTCGACGATGCGCAACGCGCGGTCCAGCCAGCGCGTGTCGCCGGTCACATCAGCCAGGGCCAGAAATGCTTCGGTGGCGTGCATGTTGCTGTTGGCGCCGCGATAGGCCTCGACAGCGCTCCAGTCCTGGGCAAACGATTCGAGCATCACGCCCTCCTCCTCGCTCCAGAAAAACTGGTCGATGATGTGCACGGCGTCGTTCAACAGGCTCTGTGCACCGGGCGCGCCGGCCACCACCGCAGAACTCGCGGCCAGGGCCACGAAAGCGTGCAGGTAGGCGGCTTTGCCACGGTTGCCATCCAGGGCATTGGGGGCAGCGAACCAACCGCCGTGCTCAGGATCGCGCAACGGGCCGCTGAGGGCCGCAACGCCATGCGCCACCCGCTCGGCGTAGCCGGGCAAGCCCATGGCATGGGCCATGGCGAAGCTGTGGGTCATGCGGGCGGTGTTCATGGTTTCGGCGTGGGCGTCGGCCGGCAAGTGGCCTTTGTCGTCCAGATTGCCGAAGCCGTCCGGCAGGCGCGAGGCTTTGGCGAATGACAGTAGGCGCTGGCCTTCGCTGGCAAGCCAGGCGTGATGGGCAGGTGCGTTCAGCCAACTGCTGGCAGGCAGTGGTTGCGTGGTCATGGGTAGCCCTTTTTATTTTTTGTGGGATGACCGGAGTCTAAACAAGGGCGAGGTAGGGGCAAGTAACGAAGGGGATGGTAAATGTCACCATCCGGTGACATTTCCAGTGCAGCGCTTACTGACCGAGCGGCGTAACGGCTGCCGGCGCATTCAGGCGCTGATTCAGGTTCTGCACCTGGCTCTGCAACGTGGTGATGTTACGGGTGGTCTGGATACGGAACACGTCGAACTCTTTATTGGTCGGCGCATCGCTATTGGCAGGCTGGTTGTCCTGCGCGCTCTTGAGGACCACAAGGTCCTGCTCCAGGCGCGCAATGGCGGCGCTCGGATTGCCCTGCTTCTTCAGGGCCGCCACGTCGGCGGACAACTCCTTGACGTCGCCTTGTGCCGCCTTGAGGCTGGCCACGGCGTCCGTCAGGGCCTGCACCTGGCCCTGCAGCTTGGCGTTCGCACTCGACAGTTCGGTAGTGCTGGCGCTCATCTGCGCCAGGCGTTGATCGAGCACGGTTGCCTGACCGGCGACGCCGACCTGTTGCTTGCCTTGCTCCAGCAACTGGGTCTCCAACTGCTTGATCTGCTGCTTGAGCGCTTCGCTGCCGTTGTTCACGCTGGCTTCGCTGGCCACTACCTTGCCGGAAATGTCCTGCAGGCGCCCTGCCGCTTCTTCGCTGATACGCGCAAAGCTTTCCTGGGTGGCGACCAACTGCTGACCCATCAAGGAAATTTGCTGGAAGCTCCACCAGGCAAGGCCCGCGAAGGCGATCAGCAGTGCGCCGACCAAGGCCCAGAGCGGGCCAGTGCTGGCGCTCTTGACCTTGACCACCGGCGTAGTGCGCGAGCGCACGGACGTGGCGGGAGACGGCTCGAAATCATCGTCGTCCCCGAGATCGGCCCGCAGGCTGGGAACATTGTCGAAATCGTCTTTAGCATCGTTACGCATGAATCAACCCTGAATCGGTGAGATGGCGACCTGAAAAGCCGAGCGAGCGGAGTATAAACCCCGTTCGCACCGCACTGATCGACCGGGAACCGCGAATTCGGTTCCCGATGTGTTGCCGGTTGTGAGCTTACTTAAGCCCCGGGTCCTGAGCTTTCCACCAACTGCAAAACTCGTCGAGGGCAGTCCACAGGCTGACTTTGGGCTCATAGTCGAGATAATGCCTCGCGCGGCTGATATCGAGGGTGAAATCTTTGTTCATCACTTGCATGCCCAGCCGCGACAAGGCTGGCTCCGGACGCCCCGGCCACATCGCACAGAATGCCTCGTTCAGCGCAGCCACGCTGTAGGACAGGCCGTAGGACCGATAACGGGTAACCTGGGGCATGTCCATTTGGCGCATCACGTAGTTCACTACATCCCACACCGGCACCGGGGTGCCATTGCTGATGTTGTAGGCCTTGCCCAACGCCGAGCCGGTCGCCAGCAAACTGCTGAGCAAGGCCTCATTGAGGTTATGCACACTGGTGAAGTCGACCTTGTTCAAGCCGTCGCCGACGATGGCCAGGCGGTTCTTGCGCTGCATTTTCAGCAACCGCGGGAAGATGCTCATGTCTCCGGCCCCGGTGACAAAACGCGGGCGCAGGGCCAGCACTTCAAGGCCGAACTCCTGGGCACCGAACACCTTCTGTTCCGCCAGGTATTTAGTCGCGGCGTAAGGATGTTTGAAGCGCTTGGGCACCTGTTCTTCGGTCAGCCCCACGTGGTCGCGGCCGTCAAAGTAGATCGACGGCGACGACAGGTGTACCAGGCGCCCGACCCGCTGTTTAAGGCAGGCCTCGACGACGTTTTCGGTGACCAGCACGTTGCCCTGATGGAAGTCCTGATACTTGCCCCACAACCCGACGGCACCGGCGCAATGCACGACAGCCTCGACATCACGGCACAGTTCGCGCACCAGGTCGGCATCATTCAAATCACCCTGGATAAACTCGGCGCCGCGCCGTACCAGGTGCTCTACACCCTCGGCGCGTCGCCCGTTGACCCGCACGTCCAGGCCCTGCTCCAGGGCGAAACGCGCAAAGCGTCCGCCGATGAAGCCGCTTGCGCCGGTGACCAGAATCTTCATGTATTACTCCGTGTTCTTTCGTTTTTCATCGCTGTTGCCTTGACGCACGCCATCACTCCAACGGCACCAACCACTGGCCACACGCCTGGGCCAAATGGTCGGTCAACAGGCCCAACAATTGCCCGCCGCTGCGCCAATGATGCCAGTACAGCGGCACATCGATGGGCTTATCTGGCAATAACTCCACCAAAACGCCAGTTTGCAGTTGGTCGCGCACCTGTAATTCGGGCACGAGGCCCCAGCCCAGACCGGCTTCAGTCAAACGAATAAAGCCTTCAGACGACGGGCATAAATGGTGCTCGAAACCACCATCCACCCCCAGCGAAGCCAGGTAACGGTGCTGCAGGAAATCATCCGGGCCGAACACCAGCGCCGGCGTTCTGGCCAATTGATCGGCACGCACACCCTGCGGAAAATGCCGAGCAATAAACGCCGGGCTGGCCAGCGCCCGATAACGCATGGCGCCGAGCAACAGACTACGCGCGCCGGCCACCGGGCGTTCACTGGCGCAGATGCAGGCGGCCACTTCCCCGGCGCGCATGCGTTTGAGGCCGACGGTCTGGTCTTCCACCACCAGGTCGAGCAACAAATGCTGCTCGGCGCAAAAGCCGCTGACCGCCTCGGCCCACCAGGTGGCAAGGCTGTCGGCATTCAGGGCGATGCGCAGGCGTTCGGGCATGCCCTCGTCGTCCAGCGCCGGCACCTGGCTTTGCAGGTCGCGCTCAAGCAAGCGTACTTGTTGCACATGGTTGAGCAGGCGCCGACCGATATCGGTGGGTGTCGGTGGAGTAGCCCGCACCAGCACCGGCTGGCCAATGCGCGCCTCGAGCAACTTGATGCGCTGGGAGATTGCCGACTGCGACAGGCCCAGTACCTGGGCACCCCGTTCGAAGCCAGCCTGTTCCACCACCGCCGCGAGGGCAGAAAGCAATTTATAGTCGAACATCAGTTTCTCTAATGGGCGATCAGCAATATTTGTTTTTCTTATACAGCCTGGCCCGTAAGAATGACCAGCATGGCTTCTCTCTTTATAAAGGATCTTTCACATGGCTGGCGAAACCGCCCTGGCAACCCTGCTGCGCAGCATGAGCCCGCAACTCAATGACGGCGATTATGTGTTCTGCACCCTGCCCGACCACCGCATTCCGGCAGGTTGCGAGGTGATTGGCAGCTTTCGCGAGCAGGAAGGCCTGACGCTGATTCTGGAGCGTCAGCAGGCGCAGCAGGCCGGTCTGGCGTTCGATTACGTTGCCGCCTGGATCACTCTGAAGGTGCATTCCGCCCTGGAAGCCGTAGGCCTGACGGCGGCATTCGCCAGTGCACTGGGCAACGCCGGCATCAGTTGCAACGTGATTGCCGGCTATTACCACGACCACCTGTTTGTCGGCCGCGCCGATGCCGAGCGGGCCATGAACGTATTGCGCCAACTGGCAGCGGACGCGGAGTAAATCCTATGTGGCAAAGCTATACGAACGGACTGCTGGTGGCCCTGGGCCTGATCATGGCGATCGGCACGCAGAACGCCTTCGTCCTGGCGCAGAGTCTGCGCCGTGAACATCACCTGCCGGTCGCGGCATTGTGCATCGTGTGCGATGCAATTCTGGTGGCGGCCGGGGTATTTGGCCTGGCGACCGTACTGGCGCAAAACCCGCTGTTGCTGGCGATTGCCCGCTGGGGCGGCGCGGCGTTCCTGTTGTGGTACGGCACCCTGGCGCTGCGTCGGGCGTGTTCCAGGCAAAGCCTGGAACACGGGCAACACCTCAAGGTGCGTTCATTGCGCGCCGTGCTGCTCAGCGCGCTGGCGGTGACACTGCTCAACCCCCATGTCTATCTGGACACCGTGTTGTTGATCGGCTCGCTGGGGGCTCAACAAACCGAACCCGGTGCTTACGTGGCAGGTGCCGCCAGCGCTTCGTTCCTGTGGTTTGCCACGCTGGCGTTCGGTGCGGCGTGGTTGGCGCCCTGGCTGGCACGCCCGGCAACATGGCGCCTGCTGGACCTCTTGGTGGCGGTGATGATGTTCAGCGTGGCCTACCAACTGATCAGTGCTTGATGAATATTCCAAAACGCTCTGGAACCTCTATCCCACACAGTTGTTGCGTGGTTTTGCCGCAACCCCGGTGCTATGATCCGGACCCTGCGCCGCAAAGAGTACAAACTCCCCGGCGCTTGTTTGGCCGCCCGTGATCGGCCTTGCGCTCACCGCAACTGACCTGATTAGGAGAATCATCATGGCTTTCGAATTGCCGCCGCTGCCCTACGCACACGATGCCCTGCAGCCGCACATCTCCAAGGAAACCTTGGAGTACCACCACGACAAGCACCACAACACCTATGTCGTGAACCTGAACAACCTGGTGCCAGGCACCGAGTTCGAAGGCAAGACCCTGGAAGAGATCGTCAAGTCTTCCTCAGGCGGTATCTTCAACAACGCCGCTCAGGTCTGGAACCACACTTTCTACTGGAACTGCCTGGCGCCAAACGCTGGCGGTCAACCGACCGGCGCACTGGCTGAGGCGATCAACGCGGCTTTCGGTTCGTTCGACAAGTTCAAAGAAGAGTTCACCAAGACTTCCGTCGGCACCTTCGGTTCCGGCTGGGGCTGGCTGGTGAAAAAAGCTGACGGTTCCCTGGCCCTGGCCAGCACCATCGGCGCCGGCAACCCGCTGACCAGCGGCGACACCCCGCTGCTGACCTGCGACGTCTGGGAACACGCTTACTACATCGACTACCGCAACGTGCGTCCAAAGTATGTGGAAGCGTTCTGGAACCTGGTCAACTGGAAGTTCGTGGCTGAGCAGTTCGAAGGCAAGACCTTCACTGCCTAAGTAGCGCTTGCAGTAGAAAGAGCCCGGCAATTGCCGGGCTTTTTTATGGGAGATTTCCGCTAACCGCCAAGGACACATGGAACTGGCCAGCAGGCTTCGCCACTCAGGTATCGAGAGGCCCGTCGCCTCCTTTTCCATCCACTTCGGAGATTTCAGCATGATCGAATTAGCAGCATTGGGTGCCCTGGCCCCCGTCGCCGCAACCGCCCTGCCACTGGCCGCAAAAGCCGCAGAGGCCGGTATCAAGGTCGCAAGCGACGTAGCGAGTAAAACGGTGGAATTCGCCAAGGAAGCGGTAAACCAAGGCTCGCAGATCACGTTTTAAGCCGTACGACCCCCATCGGTACCAGAGCGGCGGACACCGATCCGTCGCCCTTCCAACAACCCCCGCCAACACCCTCGCCCTCTTCTCCATCAATGTCCCTTTGACTGCCATCACCAGATTGCCAATACTCATGGCATATTGAGGCCACCCGCATGGAACAAGGAATGCCCCTTTGAAGCTGGAACTCAAAAACAGCTTGTCGGTGAAGTTGCTACGGGTTGTGCTGCTGTCGGCATTGATCGTGGGCGTTGCGCTGAGCGTGGCGCAGATCGTGTTTGATGCCTACAAGACGCGCCAGGCCGTGGCCGGTGATGCCCAGCGCATCCTCGACATGTTTCGCGACCCGTCTACCCAGGCCGTCTACAGCCTGGACCGCGAAATGGGCATGCAGGTGATTGAAGGCCTGTTTCAGGACGACGCCGTGCGCATGGCTTCCATCGGCCACCCCAACGAAACCATGCTCGCGGAAAAAAGCCGCCCGTTGCAGCAATCGCCCACCCGCTGGTTAACCGACCTGATTCTTGACCAGGAGCGTACATTTACCACCGCGCTGGTCGGCAAGGGCCCCTATAGCGAATATTACGGCGACCTGAGCATTACCCTGGACACGGCCACCTACGGCAAAAGCTTTATTGTCAGTTCGGTGATCATCTTTATTTCCGGCGTGCTGCGCGCCCTCGCCATGGGCCTGGTGCTGTACCTGGTCTATCACTGGCTGCTGACCAAGCCGTTGTCGCGGATTATCGAGCACTTGACCGCGATCAACCCGGACCGGCCCAGCGAGCACAAGATCCCGCAGATCAAGGGTCACGAACGCAACGAACTGGGGCTGTGGATCAACACTGCCAACCAGTTGCTCGAATCCATCGAGCGCAATACCCACTTGCGCCATGAGGCGGAATCCAGCCTGCTGCGCATGGCCCAGTATGACTTTCTCACCGGCCTGCCCAACCGCCAGAAGCTGCAGGAGCAACTGGACAAGATCCTGATCGACGCCGGTCGCCGGCAACGCCGTGTGGCGGTGTTATGCGTCGGGTTGGACGACTTCAAAAGCGTCAATGAGCAGTTCACTTACCAGGCCGGCGACAAATTATTGCTGGCCTTGGCCGACCGTCTGCGTGCTCACAACGGTCGTCTCGGCGCCCTCGCCCGCCTCGGCGGCGACCAGTTCGCCATGGTGCAGGCCGATATCGACCAGCCCTACGAGGCGGCCGAACTGGCGCAAAGCATCCTGGACGACCTGGAAGCGGAATTCGCCCTCGATCAGGACCATATTCGCCTGCGCGCCACCATCGGCATCACCTTGTTTCCGGAAGACGGCGACAGCACCGAAAAGCTGCTGCAAAAAGCCGAACAGACCATGACCCTGGCCAAGAGCCGCTCACGCAACCGCTATCAGTTCTACATCGCCAGCGTCGACAGTGAAATGCGCCGACGCCGCGAGCTGGAAAAAGACCTGCGCGACGCCCTGAGCCGTGACCAGTTCCACCTGGTGTATCAGCCGCAAATCAGCTACCGCGACCACCGCGTGGTCGGTGTGGAAGCGCTGATTCGCTGGCAGCACCCGGAACACGGCCTGGTGCCGCCGGACTTGTTTATCCCGCTGGCGGAACAGAACGGCACCATTATCCCGATTGGCGAATGGGTGCTCGACCAGGCCTGCCGCCAGTTGCGCGAATGGCATGACCTGGGCTTCACCGAGTTGCGCATGGCGGTCAACCTGTCGACCGTGCAGTTGCACCACACCGAGTTGCCGCGGGTGGTCAACAACCTGATGCAGATCTACCGCCTGCCACCCCGCAGCCTTGAGCTGGAAGTGACCGAGACCGGCCTGATGGAAGACATCAGCACCGCTGCCCAACACTTGCTGAGCCTGCGTCGTTCCGGGGCGCTGATCGCCATTGATGACTTCGGTACCGGCTACTCATCCCTGAGCTACCTGAAAAGCCTGCCGCTGGACAAGATCAAGATCGACAAGAGCTTTGTTCAGGACCTGCTCGATGACGACGATGCAACCATCGTGCGCGCCATCATCCAACTGGGCAAAAGCCTCGGCATGCAGGTGATTGCCGAAGGCGTGGAAACCGCCGAGCAGGAGGCTTACATCATTTCCGAGGGCTGCCATGAGGGCCAGGGCTACCACTACAGCAAACCGCTGCAAGCCCGCGAGTTAGCGGCTTATTTGAAGCAGTCCGAACGCAACAACGCGGCGATTCTCTGACCCGGCAAAACGATACCAAATATTTCCCTCGTATAAACCTTTACACAAAATGCAAATCTTTCGCATTATGTCGCAGTTTTTGCGCTCCCCCGCGCGCCCTATCAACAACCGAAGCAGGATGTTCGCCATGATTCGTATGCCCCTGGCCACCGCCAGTCTGCTGGCCATTGCCATTTCTCTCGCCGGTTGCGGCGAAGGTAAAGACAAGGCCGCCGCGCCGACCCCGGCTGCCAGCACCACCGCTCCAGCCGCTGCCACGCCTGCCGGCCAGGTCGACGAAGCGGCCGCCAAGGCTGTGGTCGCGCATTACGCTGACATGGTGTTCGCGGTGTACAGCGACGCGCAATCCACTGCAAAAACCCTGCAAACCGCGATCGACACCTTCCTCGCCAACCCGGACGAGCAAACCCTGAAAGCCGCCCGTACTGCTTGGATCGCCGCTCGCGTACCGTACCTGCAGAGCGAAGTGTTCCGTTTCGGCAACACCATCATCGACGACTGGGAAGGCCAGGTTAACGCCTGGCCCCTGGACGAAGGCCTGATCGATTACGTCGACAAATCCTACGAGCACGCACTGGGCAACCCTGGCGCCAACGCCAACATCATTGCCAACAACGAGATCCAGGTCGGCGAAGACAAGGTCGACGTCAAAGACATCACCCCGGAAAAACTCGCCAGCCTCAATGAGCTGGGCGGTTCCGAAGCCAACGTCGCCACCGGCTACCACGCCATCGAATTCCTGCTTTGGGGCCAGGACCTCAACGGCACCGGCCCTGGCGCGGGCAATCGCCCGGCGTCGGACTACATGACCGGCGACGGTGCAACCGGCGGTCACAACGAGCGCCGTCGCACCTACCTGCGCGCGGTGACTCAGCTGCTGGTCAGCGACCTGGAAGAAATGGTCGGCAACTGGAAGCCCAACGTCGAAGACAACTACCGCGCCACCCTGGAGGCAGAACCTGCCACCGACGGCCTGCGCAAAATGTTGTTCGGCATGGGCAGCCTGTCCCTGGGCGAGCTGGCCGGTGAACGCATGAAGGTGTCCCTGGAAGCCAACTCGCCGGAAGACGAACAGGATTGCTTCAGCGACAACACCCACAACTCGCATTTCTACGACGCCAAGGGCATCCGCAACGTCTACCTGGGCGAGTACACCCGCACCGACGGCAACAAGATGACCGGCCCAAGCCTGTCGTCGTTGGTGGCCAAGGCTGACCCGGCGGCCGACGCGGCGCTGAAAGCTGACCTTGCGGCCACTGAAGCGAAGATTCAGGTCATGGTGGATCACGCCAATAACGGTGAGCATTACGACCAACTGATTGCTGCGGGTAACGATGCGGGCAACCAGATCGTGCGTGACGCGATTGCGGCACTGGTCAAGCAGACCGGGGCGATTGAAACAGCGGCGGGCAAACTGGGGATCAGCGACTTGAACCCGGACAGTGCTGATCACGAGTTCTGATCAGTGCTGGATTAAATGAGGCGACCTTCGGGTCGCCTTTTTTGTGCCTGCCTTCCAGGCCTCGTCAAACGCCACAGAGCTTGTGTGGGAGCGGGCTTGCTCGCGAATACGGCGTGTCAGCCAATGGATTGCTCACTGAACCAGCGCCTTCGCGAGCAAGCCCGCTCCCACATTTTACCGCGTCGCCTTTGAGCCCTCGAATTA
The DNA here is from genome assembly GCF_001728855.1 of Pseudomonas sp. AP19. NCBI lineage: Bacteria > Pseudomonadati > Pseudomonadota > Gammaproteobacteria > Pseudomonadales > Pseudomonadaceae > Pseudomonas > Pseudomonas sp. AP19. The sequence goes on from NZ_LXJP01000020.1 coordinate 34,439, forward strand.
CGCAGGTAGAATGGCGCCTTTAATCGTCACCCCGAGCACATTTCATGGCGTTGCCGACCCTACGCATCATCGGTTTCATCATCGGCATCTTCCTGATCACACTCGCGATCGCCATGGTCGTCCCGATGGCCACCCTGGTGATATTCGAACGCACCAGCGACCTGCCCTCATTCCTCTGGGCCAGCCTGATTACCTTCCTCGCCGGCTTGGCCCTGGTGATCCCCGGCCGCCCCGAACACATACACCTGCGCCCTCGGGACATGTACCTGCTGACCGTCAGCAGTTGGCTGGTGGTCTGCATCTTCGCCGCGCTGCCATTTCTACTGACCCAACACATCAGTTACACCGACTCGTTTTTTGAAAGCATGTCGGGCATCACCGCCACCGGCTCCACCGTGTTGAGCGGGCTGGACAGCATGTCCCCCGGCATTCTGATGTGGCGCTCGCTGCTGCACTGGCTTGGTGGCATCGGCTTTATCGGCATGGCGGTGGCGATCCTGCCGCTGCTGCGCATCGGTGGCATGCGCCTGTTCCAGACCGAATCGTCGGACCGCTCGGAAAAGGTCATGCCGCGCTCGCACATGGTGGCGCGGCTGATCGTGGCAACGTATGTCGGCATCACCATCCTTGGCAGCCTGGCGTTCTGGTGGGCCGGGATGGGCTTGTTCGATGCAATCAACCACGCGATGTCGGCGATCTCCACCGGTGGGTTTTCGACCTCCGATGAATCCCTGGCCCACTGGAAACAACCGGCTGTGCACTGGGTTGCCGTGGTCGTGATGATCCTCGGCAGCTTACCGTTCACGCTGTACGTCGCCACCTTGCGCGGCAATCGCCGGGCGCTGATCAAGGATCAGCAGGTGCAAGGCTTGCTCGGGCTATTGATCGTGACCTGGCTGGTCCTCGGCACCTGGTACTGGTGGACGACCAATTTGCATTGGCTCGACGCCCTGCGCCATGTGGCGGTTAACGTCACCTCCGTGGTCACCACCACCGGCTTTGCGCTGGGGGACTACAGCATCTGGGGCAACTTCTCACTGATGTTGTTTTTCTACTTGGGCTTTGTCGGCGGCTGCTCGGGTTCTACGGCGGGCGGGATCAAGATCTTCCGGTTCCAGGTCGCGTATATCCTGCTCAAGGCCAACTTGAATCAGTTGATTCACCCGCGCGCCGTGATCAAGCAGAAGTACAACGGCCACCGTCTCGACGAAGAGATCGTGCGCTCGATTCTGACTTTCTCGTTTTTCTTCGCCATCACCATCTGTGCAATCGCACTGGCCCTTTCGCTGCTGGGGCTGGACTGGATGACCGCGTTGACCGGCGCCGCCAGTACCGTATCGGGTGTAGGCCCGGGCCTGGGCGAAACCATCGGCCCGGCCGGTAACTTCGCCAGCCTGCCGGACGCCGCGAAGTGGATCTTGTCGTTCGGCATGCTGCTGGGGCGACTGGAGATTATTACAGTCTTTGTTCTGTGCATCCCGGCGTTTTGGCGCCACTGACAGTCGGCGCTTCCAGCAACCGCGCCCGGTACTCGCCGGGCGTGGTGTCGAACCAGCGGCGAAACGCGCGGAAGAAATTGCTTGGGTCGGCAAACCCCAACAGGTAGGCAATCTCCAGCAACGTCATGCTCGGCTGCGCGAGGTACTGCTCGGCGAGTTCGCGGCGCGTGTCGTCGAGCAACGTCTGGAAACTGGTGCCCTCTTCCTGCAAACGCCGCTGCAAGGTGCGCTGGGACAAGTGCAAGGTCTGGGCGACCACTTCACGCTTGGGTTCGCCCTGAGGGAGCAGACGGCACAACACCTGGCGCGCCTTGTGGGTCACGCGGCTCTCGGAAAACCGTGCCAGGTACTCACCGGCAAACCGATCGTGCAACAGCGCCATGGCCTCGTTGGCCGTGGGCAGCGGTGCATCCATGTCAGCCTGGTCGAAAATCAGCGCGTCATACGGCGCACTGAACTCCAAAGGGGCGTGGAAGGCTTGCTTGTAGGGCGCGAGGTCCGCCGGTGGCTCACCTTGTAACATCACCTTGCGCGGGTGCAGGGTGCGCCCGGTCAACCAGCCGCACAGCGCCAGTGCGCTGGCCAGCGAGGCTTCGGTGCTTTGTCGGGTAGGCGGCAGGTGATCGCCGTGCACCGTCAAAATCAGCGCATAGCCTTCAGGTAAAAGTCGGAAACTCAGGTCGGCGCTTTCGGCAATGATCCGTTGGTAACGCACCAGGCTCATAAAGCCTTCCGCCAGGGTGTTGCTGGACATCAAGGCATAACCGGCGACATGAAACGACGCCGGGCGCACCACCTTGCCCATGTTCAGGCCGATCGCCGGGTTCCCCGACAGCTCCACCGCACGTTGCCAGAGACGGGTCATGGAGTCCTGGGGGAAACGCGCATCGGGGTCACTGAGGGCGGCGTAGTCCAGGCCGAGTTGCTTGAACAAGACGCGGCAGTCCAGCCCGTCCATTTCCAACGCCTTGACTATCCCCATCGCCCAGCTTGCAGAAGTTGTTCGTTCGCTCATGGCGTCTTCTTAAAAAAGCAGGCTTAAACGGCAGCCAGGAAGCCAAGGATACTAAAGTGGCATCTATTGTCACTGGCTGTTACCACTGCTCACTCTAGACTCAAATAAGCTCCCCGCCGAACATCTGTTGGGCGGCACAACCACCCAAGGGCCGGCCATCGTGGAAAACATCAAACAATTCAATAGCTTTGCCGAATTCTACCCTTACTACCTGAGCGAACATGGCAACAGCACCTGCCGGCGCCTGCATTTTATCGGCACGACCCTGGTGATCGGCATTCTGGCGTATGCCATCGGCCGCGGTTCATTGGGCCTGCTGCTGGCGTTGCCCATCGCGGGTTACAGCTTTGCCTGGATCGGCCATTTCTTCTTCGAAAAGAACCGCCCGGCCACGTTTCAACACCCGCTCTACAGTTTGCTGGGCGATTTTGTGATGTACCGCGACATGATTTTGGGCAAGGTGCCTTTCTAACCTTTCACGGTGCCGTCTTGAATACGGCGCCATTTCAAGGTGTGACCTCTTGTCACTTGTGTGAAAGCATGAAAATTCGTACATCAGCGGACATAAAATTCTTTTTGTCATTTTCAGTGTTGTATCCTGCCAAGGCTTTTTGAGAGCGCGGAATCACCTGCGATTGAAAAAACAGATCTTGCGAGGAGCGACGACGATGCACGAGATACCTAATCTCCCCTTCCCAAGCCTGCACCCAACACAGCAGCCAACACCGCAGCAGGCCAGCAATAAACAGCCTGAGGCCAAAGAAGCAAAACCAGTCGACAGCAAACGCCAGGACTGACGCCGTACCAGACCGTGTGGAAAGCGCCCCTTCAAGCGCTTTCCACACTGCCTGAATGATGAGATACCCGCGATGACCGATGACGCCCCCACCCCCCCTGCCGATACCCCGGATGCTGCTGTGCTCGACGCTGCCTTGCAGATGATCGAAGTCTGGAACCGTCTCAGCACCGACAAACAAGCCCTGCTGCTCAAACGTTTCGGCACCCAGGAAAATGCCTTGGCCGCCCTGGTGACCACGCAAATGCTCGCGCCCGCCAAATCCTGATGGCGATGAGCTGAAGTTTTTGAAGTATTGCCGCCCCGCCCGGCCCCAGCGCCGGTATCATTAGCAGCCTATCTTTACCTGCTGCGACAGTGGACCTCTCCCATGTCAGATACCCAGCGCCCCATGGCGGTCACGCTGCAAGTTGTTTCCATCGTGTTGTTCACCTTTATCGGCTACCTGAACATTGGTATTCCCCTGGCCGTTTTGCCGGGCTATGTCCATAGCCAACTGGGCTATGGCGCCGTGATTGCCGGGCTGGTGATCAGCGTGCAATACCTGGCCACGCTGCTCAGCCGCCCGTATGCCGGCAAAATCATCGATAACCTGGGCAGCAAGCGCGCGGTGCTGATCGGCCTGGTCGGCTGCGGCCTGAGTGGCGTGTTCATGTTGCTGGCGGCGTGGTTTTCCAGCTTGCCGGCCTTCAGCCTGGTCTGCCTGCTCATCGGGCGACTGGTCCTCGGCAGCGCGGAAAGCCTGGTGGGCTCGGGCGCCATCGGCTGGGGAATCGGCCGCGTCGGCGCCGCCAACACGGCCAAGGTTATCTCGTGGAACGGCATCGCCAGTTATGGCGCGCTGGCCGTCGGCGCACCGTTGGGGGTGCTGCTGGTCAGTCACTTCGGGCTGTGGAGCATGGGCGTCAGCATTATTCTGCTGGCGGTCGTCGGCGTGCTGCTGGCCTGGAACAAGGAGGCGGCACCGATCGTGGCCGGCGTGCGCCTGCCGTTCATGAACGTACTGGGCCGGGTGCTGCCCCACGGCTGTGCCTTGGCGCTGGGCTCGATCGGCTTTGGCACCATCGCCACGTTTATCACCCTGTATTACACCACCCAACATTGGGACAACGCGGTATGGGCCTTGAGCCTGTTCGGCGCGAGTTTTATCGGTGCACGCCTGCTGTTCGGCAATTTGATCAACCGTATCGGCGGCTTTCGCGTGGCGATTGCCTGCCTGTCGGTGGAGATCTTCGGCCTGCTGCTGCTGTGGCTCGCCCCTGACGCCCACCTGGCCTTGGCCGGTGCGGCGTTGAGCGGCTTTGGTTTTTCCCTGGTGTTTCCGGCGCTGGGGGTGGAGGCGGTCAACCTGGTGCCAGCCTCCAGCCGCGGTGCGGCGGTCGGGGCTTATTCACTGTTTATCGACTTGTCGCTGGGTATCACCGGCCCGCTGGCGGGAGCTGTGGCGGCAGGCTTCGGTTTTGCGTCGATCTTCCTGTTCGCCGCCCTCGCCGCCTTCGGCGGTTTGCTGCTGAGTGTGTATTTGTACCGGCAAGCACCCAGGGCCCGCGAAGCACGCGACGCTTAGAAATCCACCTTGCCGCGCCCGGCCTTGATGCTGCCGCGCTTGGTCTTGGATTCCAGGCGACGCTTTTTCGAGCCCAGGGTGGGCTTGGTCGGGCGGCGCTTTTTCTCGACCTTGGTGGCGCTGAGGATCAACTCCACCAGGCGCTCCAGCGCATCCGCGCGATTCTGTTCCTGAGTCCGGTATTGCTGGGCCTTGAGCACCAGCACGCCGTCACTGGTGATGCGGCTGTCGCGCAGCGCCAGCAGCCGCTCCTTGTAAAACTCCGGCAACGATGACGCCGGAATATCAAACCGCAGGTGCACCGCGCTCGACACCTTGTTGACGTTCTGCCCACCGGCGCCCTGGGCGCGAATGGCGGTCAGCTCGATCTCGGCATCGGGCAGGTGCACAGTGTTGGAAATTACCAGCATCACTCAAAAACCTTAGGCAACGGACAAGCCCAACTCGGACAACAACATCGACGCCTGGGCTTTGGAAATCACGGCGCCTTTGAACAGTTTGGCATCATTGAGGCGAAAGCCGCTCAAATCCGCGCCGCGCAGGTCGGCGCCCGCGAAATTGGCGCCGTTGATACGGGCGTGAGCGAGGCTGCAATCGATCAGTTCAGCCTTGCGAAAGTCTGCATCCGACAAGTCGCTGTCGGAGAAGTCCAGGTTATTCAGCACGGTTCGGGCAAACGACAGACCGGACAAAAATGCGCTGTTGAGCCGGGTTTCGCTGAAGCTCAGCCCCAGCGAGGCACAGTGAGTGAAGTTGGCGCCAGTCAGCTTGCAGTGGGCAAAACTCGCCTGGGACAATTTGCTGCGCTGCCAGCGGGTGTTGTTCAGGTCACAGCTGTTGAACTGGGCTTCCAGCAGGTTCGCCGCTTCGAATACGGCGTGGGCCGCGCGGCAACGGGTCCATTGCGTGCCTTCCAGGCGCGAGCCAAGAAAAGAAGTCTGGACCAGCATGCAGCGTTCGAACACCCAATGGTCCAGCGCCATCCGCGACAAATCGGCGCCGCTCAAGTCGACGTCAATCAACCGCAACGGCCCACTGTGCTGGTCAATCAGGTCTTCCAGCTCGGAACGCTGCAAGGTGCCGCCGTCGATGTCAGTGTGCTGCATGGAGCCTCCGGGCAGGGGTCTAGGTAAAACCAGGCAGCGAGTCTAACCCGCACACGCCCACCGAAAACCCGACAACGTGCCGGGTTTTCTGTTTACGGGAAACGTCCTACTCCAGAACCGTCCGCACGGTGTTCTGAACCGTTTGTGCCTTGCGCTTGTTCTTGATCCAGTAACACAGCCCCATGAACGCCACCCACACCGGGATCGCGTACACCGACACCTGAATCCCCGGAATCATCAGCATGATCACCAGGATAAACGCGACGAATGCCAGGCAGATGAAGTTACCGTAGGGGTACCACAGCGCCTTGAACAACGGCACCTGGCCGGTACGGTTCATGTGCTGGCGGAATTTGAAGTGGGAGAAGCTGATCATCGCCCAGTTGATCACCAGCGTGGCCACTACCAAGGACATCAGCAGTTCCAGCGCATGTTGCGGGATCAGGTAGTTCATCAACACCGCCACCAGCGTGATAGCCGCCGAGGCCAGGATCGAACGCACCGGCACACCGCGCTTGTCGATCTTCGCCAGCGCACGAGGCGCGTCGCCCTGCTCAGCCATGCCCAACAACATGCGGCTGTTGCAGTAGGTGCCGCTGTTGTACACCGACAGTGCGGCGGTCAACACCACGAAGTTGAGGATGTGCGCGGCAGTGTTGCTGCCCAGCATCGAAAACACCTGCACGAACGGGCTGCCGCTGTAGGCATCGCCGGACGCGTTGAGGCTTGCCAGCAGGCTGTCCCACGGCGTGAGCGACAACAGCACCACCAGGGCACCGATGTAGAAAATCAGGATGCGATAGATCACCTGATTGATCGCTTTGGGGATCACGGTGCGTGGCTGGTCGGCTTCGGCGGCGGTAAAACCGAGCATTTCCAGGCCGCCGAACGAGAACATGATGATCGCCATGGCCATCACCAATCCACCCACACCGTGCGGGAAGAACCCACCGTGGTCCCACAGGTTGCTCACCGAGGCTTGCGGGCCGCCGCTGCCGCTGACCAGCAAATAGCTGCCCAGGGCGATCATGCCGACGATGGCCACAACCTTGATAATGGCGAACCAGAATTCGGCCTCACCGAAGACTTTGACGTTGGCCAGGTTAATCAAGTTGATCAACACGAAGAACGCCGCTGCCGACACCCACGTCGGGATCTCCGGCCACCAGTAGTGCACGTATTTGCCGACGGCCGTCAGCTCCGACATACCGACCAGAATGTACAGAATCCAGCAGTTCCAGCCCGACAGGAAGCCGGCGAAACCACCCCAGTACTTGTGGGCAAAATGGCTGAAGGAGCCGGCGACCGGCTCTTCGACGATCATTTCGCCGAGCTGGCGCATGATCATGAAGGCGATAAAGCCGCAGATGGCATAGCCCAGGATCATCGACGGTCCGGCGGATTTGAGCACCCCGGCCGAGCCCAGGAACAGGCCGGTGCCGATGGCGCCCCCGAGGGCGATCAACTGGATATGCCGATTTTTCAGGCCGCGTTTCAGCTCGCCTGAAGAGGAATGGGGTCCACTCATGAAAAGGGTCTCACGCAAGGTTTGATGATGTTGAATGCACGTTGCTGCCTTGAGTCTCGACTCAAGCAGCGCTGCTCAAACCCCAGCGCAGGCACCAGGAGTACAGCGTCTTTCTAACGGTCATGCGTCACCTGTTTGTTTTTATCTGTGACGAAATCGAACCCGTCCGGCTCGTGGCCAGGCGGAGTGATCAGGGTGGGTAAACCCCGAGGTCTTGGCCTTTTGCGTAGGTACGCAAGGGGGTCACAGTAAAACGCGGCGCATTGTACACCGCTCGACAGCTTCGGGCCGACCCCGCAAGACGCCTGTGACAATCTGTCAGGCATTCCTTACAGCTTCTTACTCGTCAAGTTTTGCGCGGCTTTCTCGTAAATTAATCGTTACAGCACGGAAAATAAGCGTTACAGCCAAGCGCGGGCTGTCTGAAAACGGAAAAATGTCAGTCGGAAATTTACGGTTGGTTACCCGCTCCAGTCCGTTGTTTTTTCTGAAAAAAAGACAGCGCTAAAAAAACAGAAGAAAAAATCCAAATGAGACCGTGTCAATAAACATTTTGCATTCCGAAACACTCTCTCCTAGGTTCTTTCACTTGCCAGCGAAGCCCGTTGGCAAGCCGTTCTCAAACAACGTCCTCTAGGAGATACACCATGCAAGCACTGGAAAACGACCTGGAAACCGAACTGCAACTCGACGATTGGTTTGAAGCGCCGACCCATGAGGCCGCCGTTGAAATGATGCAAGCCGATGCCGTTGTGCCCTTTGGCACCGCGATGTGGCCTTTCTAACACCCGGCAGGCATCCGGCAGGTGCTGTGCACGGCACCTGCCCCCTTACCCAAGGCACAGAAGGACACCCGTCATGGACAAGGCCCGCGCCGTCGAACACTTTCTCTACTACCTCGCGCACCACCCGGCCCTCAACGGCCTGAGCCGCCCTACCGTGCTACTGGGCCATACCGAACGCTACGACGCCATCGCCCAGGCAATCACCCACGGCAGTGCCGCCCGATTCAATTTCCAGGTGCAGCGCCTGGACCTGGCCGCCAGCGACAACCTGGCCCAGGCCATCGAAGCCTGCGACCTGTACCTGTTTCTCTACGATTCCTCGACCCTGCCCAACCCACGCGCCGAAGGCCCGGACTTTATCCGCGCCCTGCAAGGCGTGATGGCGGAGCACTGGAAGAAATCCCTGCTGTTCAAGGATTACGGCGACTACTTCTACGACACCTTCAGCGTCGAGCCGCAGCGCATTGCCGACCTCAACGCCACGCTGATCCGCCGCATGTCCCAAGCCAACGTGCTGAGCTTTACCGACAAACACGGTTCACGCCTGGAAGCGCCGATGAGCAGCATCAAGAAGTGGACCAACATCAACGGCGTCGGCAACCACGACCTGGCACCGGGCGAGATCGCCACCCACAGCGAAGCCATCAATGGCCAGGTGCGGTTTGTCGGCACCTTCCTCAGCACCATCCCGTTTGCACGCAAATACGGCGTGCTGCAGTCACCGCTCGAACTGTGGATCGAGAATTCGACGATATGCAGCGTGGCCAGCGACGTGCCGGGGCTGGCGGATGATTTCAACAAGTACCTGAATGCCAACCCGTCCAACCGGCGCGTGGAGGAATTGGGGATTGGCACCAATGAAGGCGTGAAAGACTTGTATGCGCGCAATGCCGGCTTCGAGGAGCGCCATTGCGGCCTGCACCTGGGCTTGGGTGGCGGACAGAAAGGCAGCCATCACCTGGACCTGATCTTTGCCAGCGGGGTGTTGGCGCTGGATGACAAGCCGGTGTTTGACGGTACTTTTGCGTTCTGAAAGCCGATTTCGAAATCAACAGAGATCTAAATGTGGGAGCGGGCTTGCTCGCGAATGCGGTGTATCCGCTTGCACATGCATCAACTGACACACCGTATTCGCGAGCAAGCCCGCTCCCACAGTTGATCGCATTGCAAATTCAGAGCAAAAAAAAACGCCAACCCTAAGGTTGGCGTTTTTGTGCAGCACTTACATCACTGCGGCTTCTTGCGACCAAAACCCGGGCGCTGACCGGAACCGGCCGGGGCGCCACGGCGCTTGCCCGACGGCTCGTCGGCGACCAGTTTCGGGCCGGGGCGCTTGTTCGCCGCCGGCTTGGCTGGGCGCTTGGTGCTGGCGCTGTCGGCTGGGCGATCGGATGCCGGAGCACCACGGCCTTCGCCACGGTTGCTACGGCCACCGCTTGGCGCTTCGCCACGGGCTGGACGCGGAGTGCGCGGTGCACGCTCGCCTTCCTGACGCGATGGCGCGGTTGGGCGACGCTCGCCTTCGATGTGCGGCTCACGGGAGATACGACCGCCGGTGGCCGGCGCATTCAGCGCCGGGCGCAAGGTGCGGGCAACGCGTTCGGTACGCGCCACAGGACGCGACGATTTACGCTGCATACGCTCAAGCTTGTCTTTGCTCTTGGCGTTCATCTGCGGCATCGCGACCGGCGTCAGGCCAACTTCAGCGCTGAGGATGTCGACTTCGTACTGGCTCATTTCGCGCCAGCGGCCCATCGGCAGGTCGGAGTTCAAGAACACCGGGCCGAAACGCACGCGCTTCAGGCGGCTGACCACCAGGCCCTGGGATTCCCACAGGCGACGGACTTCACGGTTACGGCCTTCCATCACCACGCAGTGGTACCAGTGGTTGAAACCTTCGCCGCCGGGCGCCTGCTTGATGTCGGTGAACTTGGCCGGGCCGTCTTCAAGAACAACACCGGCTTTCAAGCGCTCGATCATCTCGTCATCGACTTCCCCACGTACACGCACCGCGTATTCACGGTCCATCTCGTAAGACGGGTGCATCAGGCGGTTGGCCAACTCACCGTCGGTGGTGAACATCAGCAAGCCGGTGGTGTTGATGTCCAGACGACCGATGTTGATCCAACGGCCTTCTTTGGGCTTGGGCATCTTGTCGAACACGGTCGGACGGCCTTCCGGGTCGTCACGGGTGCAGATCTCGCCATCGGGCTTGTTGTACATGATGACGCGGCGCACCGATTCGGCGGCCTCTTCACGCTTGATGACCTTGCCATCAATGGTGATTGCATCGTGCAGGTCGACGCGCTGGCCAAGGGTGGCTTCAACGCCGTTGACCTTGATGCGCTTCTGGGTGATCCAGGCTTCGACGTCGCGGCGCGAGCCCACGCCGATACGTGCCAGCACCTTTTGCAGTTTTTCGCCTGCTGGGCCGATTTCCTGGCTGTCGTTCTGGTCTTGGTCGTTCATCTTAAGCACCTCCCGGTGGGTCGATTCAGGCGTGGCCTGAAGAGTGTTGAAAGCGGGGCTTTGGGCGAATACCTCGCCAAAGGGTCGCGAATCATACGCGCATGGCGCGCGTTGCGCATCAGAGACTAGTCGATTAAGCCGTTGTCATTTGCTTTTCCGCCGACCGGTGGCGCCCAGCGCCAGCAAGCGCAGCTCGGCTTCGGCCAGAACCGTGCGTTTGTCGACCTTGTCGAGTTTCTTCCAGGCGCGGATCTCACGCTTGCTGCGGCCGCACCCGACGCAGATGTCATCGCTGAACTTGCAGATACTGATGCAGGGGTCTTTGGTTGAACTCATTTGAATCCTCCCAGGCAACGGGTTTTCTGTGGGAGCTGGCTCGCCTGCGATGGCGTCACCTCGGTGAAACACAAAGACCGAGTCGCCTGTATCGCAGGCAAGCCAGCTCCCACATTTTGATGCGGCGTCAGTCTTCGAACTGACGCCGCTCGGCCTCGATGGCCTCAGCCAACGCCCGGGCTTCGTCTTCCTCGTCGCTCAACGGCGGTTGTTCAAGGGCGGCGACGGCAGCCAGGAGTTTCTCACGGGCCTCAGCGACACCGAGGATGTCTTCCTCAGGCTCAGGCTCAACTTCAATGTCGACCTCAGGCACCGTTTCAACGTTCACCTGGGTTTCAGGCTCGGCAGCGCCATCACGCAGCAAGTCGTCGAAGTCGGTCTTGATGCCCTGCTCCATGTCGTCCAGTTCCAGCAATAAGGTATGGAAGCTGGTTTCGTCCTTGGGTTCCTCCGGCTCGGCCGTGGCGTCGGCGAGTTCCTGCAGGCTGGCGGGCACCGGCGCGTCGTCGAAGTCCAGCACCGGGTCCGGCTCCATCTCGCGCAGCTCAGCCAGGGGCGGCAGGTCATCGAGGTTTTTCAGGTTGAAGTGGTCGAGGAACACTTTGGTGGTGGCGAACATCGCCGGTTTACCGGGCACATCACGGTAGCCGACGATGCGGATCCACTCGCGCTCCAGCAACGTCTTGACGATATGGCTGTTGACCGCCACGCCACGCACATCCTCGATCTCGCCGCGTGTGATCGGCTGGCGATAGGCAATCAGCGCCATGGTCTCAAGCATCGCCCGCGAATAACGCTGCGGGCGTTCTTCCCACAAACGGCCGACCCACGGGGAAAACTTCTCACGGATCTGCAGGCGATAACCCGACGCCACTTCGCGCAGCTCAAAGGCACGGCCGTCGCAGGACTTGCGCAAAATCTCCAGCGCCTTCTTGAACACAGGGGGCTCGGGCCGCTCGGCCTCTTCAAAAAGTTCGAACAAGCGCTCCAGGGATTGCGGTTTACCCGAGGCCAGAAGAAAGGCTTCCAGCAACGGGGCCAGTTCGCGGGGTTCAGTCAAATTCATCGATTCAGCTCTTTATTCGGCTCGCGCCCGCACGTGGATAGCCGCAAAAGGCTCATTCTGGACCAGCTCGACCAAGGACTCCTTGACCAGTTCGAGGATCGCCATAAATGTCACCACGACCCCCAGGCGCCCCTCTTCTTTGGTAAACAGCTCAACAAACGGCACAAAGCCGCCGCCCTTGAGGCGTTCAAGCACATCACTCATGCGCTCACGGGTCGACAAGGCCTCGCGGCTGACCTGGTGGCTTTCAAACATATCGCCACGGCGCAATACCTCGGCCATCGACATCAACAACTCTTCCAGGCTCACGTCCGGCAACAGCTTGCGCGCCCGGGCTTCCGGGGCATCAAGCTTGGGCACCACCACATCACGGCCGACGCGGCTCAAGCCGTCGATGCCTTCGGCGGCGGCCTTGAAGCGTTCGTACTCCTGCAGGCGGCGGATCAGTTCGGCGCGCGGGTCGTCTTCTTCCGCTTCGATGGTTTCTGAACGCGGCAACAGCATGCGCGACTTGATCTCGGCCAGCATAGCGGCCATCACCAGGTATTCGGCGGCCAGTTCCAGGCGCACCGACTGCATCAGCTCGACATAGCCCATGTATTGGCGAGTGATTTCCGCCACCGGGATGTCGAGGATATTGATGTTCTGCTTGCGGATCAGGTACAGCAGCAAGTCCAGCGGGCCTTCGAAGGCTTCCAGGAAGACCTCCAGGGCGTCCGGCGGGATATACAAATCCAGCGGCATTTCCATGACCGCCTGGCCGTAGACCATGGCGAAGGGCAGTTCCTGCTGGGCACCGGCCTGGCTGTCGACGGTTTCCACGACCGCCATTCAGGCCTCGACCATGAAGGGCGTCGGGTCGCCACAGCCGACACGCACCACTTCCGGTTCGCCGTCAGCCAGGTTGATCACAGTGGAGGCCTTGTTGCCGCCGTAGCCGCCGTCGATGATCAGGTCGACGTGTTTTTCCAGCAGGCGCCGCATTTCGTAAGGGTCGTACAGCGGCTCGGTTTCACCGGGCAGGATCAACGACACACTCATCAACGGCTCGCCCAGCTCAGCGAGCAATGCCAGCGCAATCGGGTGCTCCGGCACCCGCAAGCCGATGGTGCGCTTCTTCGGGTGCAACAGCAGGCGCGGCACTTCGCGGGTGGCATTCAGAATAAATGTGTAAGGCCCCGGCGTGTGGGCCTTGAGCAGGCGGAACGTGCCGGTGTCGACCTTGGCGAACAGGCCCAGCTGGGACAGGTCGCTGCAGATCAACGCGAAGTTGTGGTTCTTGTCGAGGTCACGCAGGCGCCTGACCCGTTCAACCGCGCTTTTGTCGCCGATCTGGCAACCAATGGCGTAGGACGAATCCGTTGGGTAGATCACCACGCCACCGGCGCGAATAATCTCCACTGCCTGTTTAATCAGGCGCGCTTGAGGGTTTTCCGGATGAATCTGGAAGAATTGACTCACGTGTTCTACCTGTTCAGACGGTGGCAATAATGGGGTCATGCTTGAATCGCCCCCACAAGAGCGGCAGGTCGTCCGGGACGGGGCGATATTCGCCAATCTCGGACCAACCGCCTGGGCCATGAAAATCACTGCCGGCGCTGACCAGCAGACCAAATTCGCGGGCAAGAATCGCCAGGCTACCCACCTGTTCGGCGGGTTGATGGCCGTTGACCACTTCAATTGCGTGGCCGCCCGCTCCAATATAGTCGGCAATCAGCTTGCGGCGCTTGCTGCGGGTGAAATCGTAATGCCAGGGATGCGCCAGGCTGACCCAGGCTCCAGAGGCCCGCAGGGTTGCAACGGTGTCTTCCAGGGTCGGCCAGTGTTGCTTGACGTCACCCAACTTGCCGGCTCCCAGCCACTTGCGGAAGGCTTCGGCGCGATCTTTGACAAAACCTTCCCGCACCATCCAATCGGCAAAATGCGGCCGGGCCGGTGCATTACCGCTGTCGCCGAGCTCTTGCTGGATGGCGCGGGCGCCGTCCAGTGCATTGGGCATGCCTTTAAGGCCGAGCTTGCGGCTTATTTCTTCGGACCGCAGCCAACGGCCATCGTGCAATTGGGCGATGGCCTCGACCAACGGCGGGGCGCTCTGATCGAAACCGTAGCCGAGCACATGAATGGTGGCGCCGCCCCAGGTGCAGGACAATTCCACGCCATTGACCAGTTGCATGCCCAGTGCATGAGCCGCCTCGCGGGCTTCATCGAGGCCTTCGAGGGTGTCGTGGTCGGTCAACGACAGGACTCGCACGCCTTTTTCAAACGCACGCGCAACCAGTAACGCGGGCGCCAGGGCGCCGTCGGAGGCCGTGCTGTGGCAGTGCAAATCAACATTCACGGGAGTGTGTAACCTCAAGTCAGCTGGCGCTTTCGCTACCAAGGATGTTTGTTATTATGCCGCCACATCCAGCTTCTGGCTCTTACTGTGAAACAATTCATCGACTTCATCCCGCTGTTGCTGTTTTTCATCGTTTACAAACTCGACCCCAGGGTCATCGATCTCGCCGGCCATGAGCTGACAGTCGGGGGCATCTACAGTGCCACCGCCGTGTTGATCATCAGCTCTGTCGTGGTCTACGGCGCCATCTTCATATCCCAACGCAAACTCGAAAAAAGCCAATGGCTGACCCTGGTCGCCTGCCTGGTCTTCGGTAGCCTGACCCTCGCCTTCCACAGCGAAACCTTCCTTAAATGGAAAGCCCCGGTGGTGAACTGGCTGTTCGCCCTGGCGTTTATCGGCAGCCATTTCATCGGTGACCGCCTGTTGATCAAGCGGATCATGGGCCACGCACTGACCCTGCCGGAACCGGTGTGGACACGTTTGAACGTAGCCTGGATCGTGTTTTTCGTGTTTTGCGGCGCCGCCAACCTGTTTGTCGCCTTTACCTTCCAGGACTACTGGGTCGACTTCAAGGTGTTCGGCAGCCTGGGCATGACCGTCTTGTTCCTGGTCGGCCAGGGTATCTACCTGTCGCGCCATCTGCATGACACCGACCCTACCACGCCAAAAACCGAGGACTGACATGCTCTACGCCATCATTGCTACCGACGTTGCCAACTCGCTGGAAAAACGCCTCTCCGTGCGCCCGGCCCACGTTGAACGCCTGAAACAGCTGCAAGCCGAAGGCCGTATCGTGCTGGCCGGCCCGCACCCGGCAGTGGACAGCAATGACCCGGGCGACGCCGGTTTTACCGGCAGCCTGATCGTCGCCGAGTTCGCGTCGCTCGCCGAGGCCCAGGCCTGGGCCAAAGCCGACCCGTATGTGGCGGCGGGCGTCTACGCTGACGTGGTGATAAAGCCGTTCAAGCAAGTCCTGCCTTAACCAACCTTTCTTGAGCCTGAGCGCGCCGAACCAATTGCGTTCGGCGCGCTCCTAATGGCTCATTATTCTCGGTAACCTGCCGACAACGTTCTGAATATTCGTGTGGAATCAGGAGTTCCGATGCGCTTACGTCAGTTGGGTTTGTTGGCAGTGTTAATGATCGGGGCAACCGCCCACGCTGAAGAGACCTCGAACACCGGCAGCTCCACGCCCCTGTCCTTGAGTGCCGGCAGCCAGATCACCGAGTTGCAGCAACGCTTGAAAGAAAGCGAACGACTGCGTGAAGAACTGAGCAAACAACTGCAAAGCGCGGATACTGCTCGTGAAAGCGCCCAACTGAGTCGCTTGCGTCAGGAGAACCAACGCCTGGCCCAGCAACTCAAAGAAACACAAGGCGGCGCCTTGAACCGATGGCTGACCGAGCAACAGCAGTGGTTTGTCACGGGCGGCGCCGTTGCACTGATCGCGTTGCTGTGCGGGATCTTCGCCAGTGGTGGGCACCGTCGCCGTCGACAATGGCTAAATTGAGTGAGTCATGAGCGAGCTGTTACTGATAGATGATGACCAGGAGCTCTGTGAGCTGCTGACCAGTTGGCTAAGCCAGGAAGGTTTCCAGGTGCGCGCTTGCCATGACGGCTTGAGCGCCCGCAAAGCCTTGGCCGACAGCGCCCCCGCGGCGGTGGTGCTCGACGTGATGCTGCCCGATGGCAGTGGCCTGGAGCTGCTCAAACAATTGCGCAGTGACCACCCGGAATTGCCCGTGCTGATGCTCTCGGCCCGTGGCGAGCCGCTGGACAGGATCCTCGGCCTGGAACTGGGCGCGGACGATTACCTGGCCAAGCCCTGCGACCCACGCGAGCTGACTGCCCGCCTGCGCGCCGTGCTGCGCCGCAGCCACCCGGCTGCCGTGTCGAGCCAGTTGGAACTGGGTGACCTGTGCTTCAGCCCGGTACGTGGCGTGGTCACCATCGATGAGCAGGAGTTTGCCCTGACTGTTTCCGAAAGCCGCCTGCTGGAAGCCTTGCTGCGCCAACCCGGCGAACCGCTGGACAAGCAGGAACTGGCGCAGATCGCCCTCGGCCGCAAGCTGACCCTTTACGATCGCAGCCTGGACATGCACGTCAGCAACCTGCGCAAGAAAATCGGCCCGCACCCGGATGGCCGGCCGCGCATCGTGGCATTGCGCAGCCGGGGCTATTACTACAGCCGCTGAAATCGGGAGCCTGTGGCTCCCGGTTTTGTCAGTTCACCCCAAACCCCTCTTTACCCAAGCTTTACCGTCCCCTGACCGCCGCTGACCTTGATCTCCGTAATCTACTCACATCCGGACTCACCGGAATAGAGACAGGAGAATCACCATGCGCAAGACCCTTATCGCTCTGATGTTCGCCGCTGCCCTGCCGACCGTTGCCATGGCCGCAATGCCAGAAGGCCCAGGCCCGATGGGCGGCCCGGAAGGCCACATGATGGGTGGCCCGGGCCACGGCGGTGAACACGGTCCGCGTGGCAAAGGCGGCCCCTTCAGCCAACTGGACCTGACCAAGGAACAGCGCGAGCAAATCGGCAAATTGATGGGTGACCAATGGCACGCCCGCAAAGACCTGGTCAAAAAGTACCTGGACAAGCTGCCGGCCGCTGACCAGAAAGCCATGCAGGATGAAATCGCCGCCGGCAAACAGAAAACCCAGGCTGACATCCGTGCCGTGCTGAAACCCGATCAACAGAAGAAATTCGACGAGATCGTCAAGAAACAGGCCGAGCGCCGTGCCGAGTGGAAGGAATTCCAGGCCTGGAAAGCGCAACAGCCGCAAAAAGCGCAATAATGCTCTAGCGTTACCTCCCCAGCCCAGTGGCCCTCGCCGCTGGGCTTTTCCTGTTTGAGGGTTTCCTGTGCGTTCATTGTTCTGGCGCATCCTGGCCAGTTTCTGGCTGGCCATCGCCTTGGTTGCCGGGTTGTCGATCCTGCTTGGGCATATGCTCAACCAGGATGCCTGGATTCTCAGCCGCCACCCCGGCCTCAACAACCTGGCCGAAGAGTGGACCCAACTCTACGAAGCGCAAGGCGAAGACGCCGCCCAGGACTTGCTGCAACAGCGCAAGCGCCAGTATCACATCGACGTGCAAGTGCTGAATGAAAGCGGCGAGCCGGTAGTGCGTGGCACCTTCCCGAAGCGCGCTGCCGCCTTCGAAGCTCGGCAGAATGACAGCAAGGACGGCCACCTGCCCTGGCGCCGGCTGACCGCCGAGTACACCAGTGAAAAAACCGGCGACACCTACCTGCTGATCTACCGCATCCCGCACCCGGAACTCGACGAATGGCACCGCAACAGCCTGACCTGGCCGTTGAGCGCGCTGGCAATTGCGCTGGTGGTGCTGACGCTCTTCAGTTTGCTGGTGACACTGTCCATTACCCGCCCGCTCAGCCGACTGCGCGGCGCGGTGCATGACCTTGGCCAGGCCACCTACCAGCAAAACAGCCTGGCGCGGCTGGCTAACCGGCGCGATGAGTTCGGCGTACTGGCCACTGACTTCAACCGCATGGGCGCGCGCCTGCAAAGCCTGATCGGCAGCCAGCGTCAGTTGCTGCGGGACGTGTCCCACGAACTGCGCTCGCCCCTGGCCCGCTTGCGCATCGCCCTGGCCCTGGCCGAGCGCGCCAGCCCCGAAGAACGCGAAAAACTCTGGCCACGCCTGACCCGCGAATGCGACCGCCTGGAAGCGCTGATCAGCGAAATTCTGGTATTGGCCCGCGTCGATGCCGACAACGCCAGTGCCGAAGAGGTGGACCTCAACCCCCTGCTCAAAACCCTGCAAAAGGACGCCCAGCTCGGTGCGCCCGACCAGGTGGTGCAGCTGTCGGCCGACAACGAGCTGCACCTCAAGGGCTGGCCAACCATGATCGAACGCGCAGTGGATAACTTGCTGCGCAACGCCCAACGTTTCAACCCGCCGGGCCAGCCGATTGAGTTGAAGGCCCAACGCCAGGGCGAGCGCATTCTGATCAGCGTGCGCGACCATGGCCAAGGCGTGGACGCCGAACACCTGAGCCAACTGGGCGAACCGTTCTACCGCGCGCCCGGCCAGACGACCCAAGGCCACGGCCTGGGCCTGGCGATTGCCCGTCGTGCGGCAGAGCGCCATGGTGGCAGCCTGATACTGGCCAATCACCCCGACGGCGGGTTTATCGCCAGCATCGACCTGCCGCTGGTGCCCGGTGTTGTCACACCCGTGTGAGGATCTTCTATAGTGGCCCTTCTCTTACGGAGGGCCTTTGATGACTGACCTGCTGACTCCCATCCAAGCCGCACTCGATTTACCGCACGTCGCGCTGACCTTCACCGAAGCCGGCGCCCTGCCCTCGACGTTCGCCGTGACCGAACTGGCCTGCGCCAGCCTCGGTGCCGCCGGCCAAGCCGTTGCCCAACTTATCCAGCAACAGACTGGGCGCTTGCCCAGCGTCAGCGTGGACCGACGCCTCGCTTCCTTCTGGTTCTCGTCGTCGATTCGCCCGGAGGGTTGGCAACTGCCACCGCTTTGGGACCCCGTGGCCGGCGACTATGCCTGCGCCGATGGCTGGATTCGTCTACACACCAATGCGCCCCATCACCGTGCCGCCGCCGAGCGCGTGCTGGGCAAGGTCAATGACCGCGCCGAGATGGCCAACCATGTCGCGCCGTGGAACGCGGCAGTACTGGAACAGGCGATTGTCGATGAAGGCGGCTGCGCAGCGCAGATGCGTTCGTGGCAGGCCTGGCAGACTCATCCGCAGGGGCTCGCGGTCAATGCAGAGGACCTGGTGCAGCGCCGGACCTTCGACGCCACGGCCGACAAACCCTGGCTCGGCTCCGTGGCGCGGCCGTTGGCCGGCATCAAGGTGCTGGACCTGACCCGCGTACTGGCGGGCCCCGTGGCCAGTCGTTTCCTCGCCGGCCTTGGCGCCAATGTGCTGCGCATCGACTCACCCAGCTGGAACGAGCCGGGCGTGGTGCCGGAAATGACCCTGGGCAAACGCTGCGCTCGCCTTGACTTGAAACGCCCCGACGACCGGCAGATTTTCGAACGTCTGCTCAAAGAGGCCGACATCCTCTTCCACGGCTACCGCGCCGACGCCCTGGAGCAGCTCGGCTACTGCGCCGATGACCTGCAAACCCTCGCGCCCGGTTTGATCGACGTGAGCCTCAATGCCTACGGCTGGAGCGGCCCGTGGCGTAATCGTCGCGGCTTCGACAGCCTGGTGCAGATGAGCAGCGGGATTGCCGACGCGGGCATGGCCTGGAAACACGCGGATATACCGGTGCCGCTGCCGTTGCAGGCGCTGGATCACGCCACCGGGTACTTGATGGCGGCCAGTGCGATTCAGGCGTTGAGCGAGCGGCTGAAATCCGGGCGTGGCGGTTCGGCACGGTTGTCGTTGGCGCGCACCGCGAAGTTGTTGGTGGAAGCCGGCCAAGTGCCGGAGCAACCGGGGTTGCGGGCTGAAGAAGCGGGTGATCAGGGCGTGGTGGTGGAGCAAACGGCCTGGGGCCAGGCCCATCGTTTGCTGGCGCCGGTGACCATCAGTGGCACACCGTTACAGTGGGACCTGCCGGCGGGGGAATTGGGCTCGCACCGGCCGCAGTGGTGATTTGAAAAGCGCTTTCGCGAACAAGCCCGCTCTCACATTTTGACCGTAGTCCAATGGGTGTACGCAGTCAGTGTGGGAGCGGGCTTGCTCGCGAACAGGCCCTGGCGGCCACCCTCAATCCGCCCGACTCAACGACGTCCACAAATGCTGCGCGGCATACGCCCTTAACGGCCGCCACGCCTCAGCCCGCGCCAACAACGCGCGCGCGGTGACCGGCCCACCTTCCAACGCCGCCAGCGCATTGATCAACCCGATATCCCCCGAGGCAAACGCGTCCGGCTCGCGCAACTGGCGCATGGCGATGTACTGCGCGGTCCAGTCGCCGATTCCCGGCAACGCCACCAGCCGCGTCACGCCCTCCTTGAGGCTGGCTTTGGGGGCAAATAACTGCGGGTCATCCAATAAAGCCTGGGCCACACCCGACAAGGTGCGCCCGCGGGCCTTGGGCATGCCCAACGTCGCCAGGTCCGCCGCTGCCAACACGTCAGGCGTTGGGAACACATGGGTGATACCGGCGTGTGGCGTGTGCAGTGGCTGGCCATACTGCGCCACCAATTTACCTGCCAGACGGATTGCCGCTACCACGCTGATCTGTTGGCTCAGCACCGCGCGAATCGCCAGTTCAAGGCCGTCCCACGCCCCTGGAACCCGCAGGCCAGGACGGCCAGCCACCAGCTGCGCCATCAACGGGTCGGTGGCCAGTTGCGCCTGGATCAACTGCGGCTGGGCATCCACATCGAACATCGCCCTCAAGCGCCGCTCAATCTCGGCAAGCGCGGCGGTGTCAGGAAACTCGACGTCGACTTCCAGCCAATCGCCGACGCCCGGCGCCACACTGATCCAGCCATGGGAACCCGCAACACTGATGCTGCGCCGATACACCCCGGCCTCGACGATCTCCAACCCGCTGATTGCCCGCCAGGATAAAAAGCCCACCATCGCCGCCCAATCATAGGGAGGCTGATACGCCAGTCTCACAACGACAACACCCCGCTGTACAGCCCATACGCCGCCAGCCCAGCGCCCGCGACCACGCAGCTGAAAATGCCTTTTTCCATGTGGGTAAACAAGGGCTGGCCCTGCTCGCGCTTGGCCAGGGCAAATAGAATCACTCCGGGCGCGTACAGCAGTGCTGAAAGCAGCAGGTACTTCAAGCCTCCGGCGTACAGCAGCCATACCGCGTAACCAAGGGCAATCAGGCTGACCAGCACATCCTTGCAGCGCTGGCGGGGGGCGCCGTCATAGGTTTCGCCGCGCCCACTCAACAGCAGCGCGTAGGCCGCCGACCACAGGTAGGGCACCAGAATCATCGACGAGGCCAGGTAGATGAGGTTGGTGTAAGTGCTCTGGGAGAACAGCGTGATGACCAGGAACGCCTGGATCATCAGATTGGTCAGCCACAGCGCGTTGACCGGCACCTGGTTGGCATTTTCCTTTTTCAGAAAGGCCGGCATGGTGTTGTCATGGGCCGTGGCGTAAAGAATTTCTGCGCACAGCAGCGCCCACGACAGCAAAGCCCCCACCAACGACACCGCCAGGCCGATGCTGATCGCCACCGCGCCCCACGGACCGACGATGTGTTCCAGCACACCTGCCAGGGATGGGTTCTGCAATTGCGCCAGTTCCGGTTGGCTCATGACCCCCAACGACAGCACATTGACCAGCATCAGCAGCGCCAGCACCCCAAGGAACCCGATCACCGTGGCGCGGCCGACATCCGAGCGCTTCTCGGCCCGCGCCGAATACACGCTGGCGCCCTCAATGCCGATGAATACGAACACGGTGACCAGCATCATGTTGCGCACCTGATCGACCACGCTGCCGAACTGCGGGTTGCCCAGGCCCCAGATATCGCGGGTGAAGATATCGGCCTTGAATGCCACGACCGCAATCACGATAAACATCAGCAGCGGCACGATTTTCGCCACGGTGGTGATCTGGTTGATGAACGCTGCCTCCTTGATGCCGCGCAGCACCAGAAAATGCACGGCCCACAGCAACAGCGAGGCGCAGCCGATGGCGACCGGCGTATTGCCCTGGCCAAACATCGGGAAAAAATAGCCGAGGGTGCTGAACAGCAGCACAAAGTAACCGACGTTGCCCATCCACGCGCTGATCCAGTAGCCCCAGGCGGATGAGAAGCCCATGTAGTCGCCAAACCCGGCTTTGGCATAGGCATACACGCCGGCATCCAGTTCGGGTTTGCGATTGGCCAGGGTCTGGAACACAAAGGCCAGGGTCAGCATGCCGACGGCGGTGATCACCCAGCCGATCAACACGGCGCCGACTCCCGCGCGCTCGGCCATGTTTTGTGGCAAGGAGAAAATCCCCCCACCGATCATCGAGCCCACCACCAGGGCGATCAGCGCGCTGAGGCGGAGTTTCTCGACCGATTCAGACATCACAACTCCTACACAAATAATAAATTGAGCGAACAACCGTGTACTCAACTAATTAATTCAGCGAGTGCAGCGTTTATTTAAGACGGCAATAAAACTCCCAGGCTCATACCATAACGGCATGACAGTTTGTAAAGTTTAGGTTTATTTAAAATTTAAACACGCCGACCTTTGGCCTGCCATTTAGCGCGTTTTCCGGCATTAAGTGGAAAAGTTTGCACATTCTGCAAAACGGACTAGCTTCAAACGTCCACGCCATAGGCCAAATCATTATTCATAACAGAGAGACCGCTCTAGAAAGCGTCTTTCCGAGCATACACCTGCTCAGGCGTTTCCTCCTTAAGTCATTAATTCACAATGGAATGTGCCAATGACGTGATCTAAGTCAGCTGTTTGATCAGCGCACAGATTTATTCTGTGGTCTCTCTTCTCCTGCATTGGAGTCACGCAATGTCTGACACTCCCGGAAAACTCCGATTAGGCGCACTGGTCGCACTGGTCGTGGGCTCAATGATTGGTGGCGGAATTTTCTCTCTGCCGCAAAACATGGCGGCCAGTGCCGATGTCGGCGCGGTGTTGATCGGCTGGGTAATTACCGCCATCGGCATGCTGACCCTCGCGTTCGTGTTCCAGACCCTGGCCAATCGCAAGCCTGACCTCGACGGCGGGGTGTATGCCTATGCCAAGGCCGGTTTCGGCGACTACATGGGTTTCTCGTCCGCCTGGGGCTACTGGATCAGCGCCTGGCTGGGCAACGTCGGTTACTTCGTGTTGCTGTTCAGCACCCTCGGTTACTTCTTCCCGATCTTCGGTGAAGGCAATACCCCGGCAGCCGTGATTGGCGCCTCGGTGTTGTTGTGGGCCGTGCACTTTCTGGTACTGCGCGGCATCAAGGAAGCGGCGTTCATCAACCTGGTGACCACCGTCGCCAAAGTGGTGCCGCTGGTGCTGTTCGTGTTGATCGCTGTGTTCGCGTTCAAGCTGGACATTTTCACCGCCGACATCTGGGGCCTGAAAAACCCGGACCTGGGCAGCGTGATGAACCAGGTGCGCAACATGATGCTGGTCACCGTGTGGGTGTTCATTGGCATTGAAGGCGCGAGCATCTTCTCGGCGCGAGCCGAAAAACGCACCGACGTCGGCAAGGCCACCGTGATCGGTTTTATCACCGTGCTGCTGTTCCTGATGCTGGTGAACGTACTGTCCCTGGGGATCATGACCCAACCGGAACTGGCCAAGCTGCAGAACCCGTCGATGGCCGCCGTGCTGGAGCATGTGGTGGGCCACTGGGGCGCGGTGCTGATCAGCGTCGGCCTGGTGATTTCCCTGCTGGGTGCCCTGCTGTCGTGGGTGCTGCTGTGTGCGGAAATCATGTTCGCCGCCGCCAAAGACCACACCATGCCGGCCTTCCTGCGTAAGGAAAACGCCAACCATGTGCCGGCCAACGCCCTGTGGCTGACCAACGCCATGGTGCAGATTTTCCTGGTGATCACGCTGTTTTCCGCCAGCACCTACCTGTCACTGATTTACCTCGCCACCTCAATGATCCTGGTGCCTTACCTGTGGTCGGCGGCGTACGCCCTGCTGCTGGCAGTACGCGGCGAGACTTACGAAAACGCCCTGCGCGAACGCAAGAAAGACCTGTTCATCGGCGCTATCGCGTTGATCTACGCGGTCTGGCTGCTCTACGCCGGCGGCACCAAGTACCTGCTGCTTTCTGCCCTGCTGTATGCCCCCGGCGTGATCCTGTTCGCCAAGGCCAAGCATGAGCTGGGCAAACCGATTTTCACCAACGTCGAGAAGCTGATATTCGCCGCGGTAGTCGTTGGCGCCCTGGTGGCAGCCTACGGGCTCTACGCCGGCTTCCTGACACTGTAATTGTTCTCACTGGAGGATCTGTAATGACCACGGAAAAAGTGAAGTACGGCGTACATTCCGAAGCCGGCAAACTGCGTAAAGTCATGGTGTGCTCCCCAGGTTTGGCCCACCAGCGGCTGACCCCCAACAACTGCGATGAACTGCTGTTCGATGACGTGCTGTGGGTCGCCCAGGCCAAGCGCGACCATTTCGACTTCGTCACCAAAATGCGCGAGCGGGACATTGATGTGCTGGAAATGCACAACCTGCTGACCGATATCGTCACCATTCCCGAAGCGCTGGACTGGATCCTTGAACGCAAGATCACCGCGAATACAGTTGGCCTGGGTTTGATCGATGAAGTCAGCGCCTGGCTGCGCAGCCTGGAGCCGCGCAAAATCAGCGAATTCCTGATTGGTGGCGTGTCGGCCGATGACCTGCCAAACAGCTTCGGTGGCAAGACCATCGAGATGTTCCGCGACTTTCTCGGCCACGCAAGCTTCATTCTGCCGCCGCTGCCGAACACGCAGTTCACCCGCGACACGACCTGCTGGATCTATGGCGGCGTAACGCTGAACCCGATGTACTGGCCGGCGCGACGCCAGGAAACCCTGCTGGCCTCCGCCATCTACAAATTCCACCCTGAGTTCACCAACGCAGACTTCCAGATCTGGTACGGCGACCCCGACCAGGAACACGGTGCCGCCACGCTGGAAGGCGGCGACGTCATGCCGATTGGCAATGGTGTCGTGCTGATCGGCATGGGTGAACGTTCGTCCCACCAGGCGATTGGCCAACTGGCGCGTAACCTGTTCAAAAACAACGCCGTGGAACGCGTGATCGTTGCCGGCCTGCCGAAATCCCGCGCTGCCATGCACCTGGACACCGTGTTCAGCTTCTGCGACCGCGACCTGGTCACCATCTTCCCCGAAGTGGTCAACCAGATCATTCCCTTCACCCTGCGCCCCGATGACAGCAAGCCGCACGGCATCGATATCCAACGGGAGAAAACCAACTTCCTCGAAACCGTCGCCGCAGCGCTCAACCTCAAGGCGCTGCGTGTGGTCGAGACCGGCGGCAACAGCTTCGCCGCCGAGCGCGAGCAGTGGGATGACGGCAACAACGTGGTGGCCCTGGAGCCTGGCGTGGTGATCGGTTACGACCGCAACACCTACACCAACACCCTGTTGCGCAAGGCCGGTGTGGAAGTCATCACCATCAGCGCCGGTGAACTCGGCCGCGGCCGTGGCGGCGGCCACTGCATGACCTGCCCGATCATCCGCGACCCCATCGACTATTGATTTTTTGGCCTTGGCCGCTGCTTATCCAGCAGCGGCCAGGGGGATAACCGAAACCTAAGGAGATCCATCATGGCTTTTAACATGCGCAACCGCAGCCTGCTCTCGCTGATGCACCACACCACTCGCGAGCTCAACTACCTGCTGGACCTGTCCCGCGACCTCAAGCGCGCCAAATACACCGGCACCGAGCGTCCGCACCTGCAGGGCAAAAACATCGCGCTGATCTTCGAAAAAACCTCGACCCGCACCCGCTGCGCATTCGAAGTGGCGGCCCATGACCAGGGTGCCCACGTCACCTATATCGACCCGGTGTCGTCGCAAATCGGCCACAAAGAAAGCATGAAAGACACCGCCCGCGTCTTGGGCCGCATGTTCGATGCCATCGAGTACCGTGGTTTCGAGCAGGAAATCGTCGAAGAGCTGGCCAAGTTCGCCGGCGTGCCGGTGTTCAACGGCCTTACCGCCGAATTCCACCCGACCCAAATGATCGCCGACACCCTGACCATGCGCGAACACAGCGACAAGCCGTTGCATGACATCAGCTACGCCTACCTGGGCGACGCCCGTTACAACATGGGCAATTCGCTGCTGATGATCGGCGCCAAGCTGGGCATGGACGTGCGCATCGGCGCGCCGAAAGCGCTGTGGCCGCATGAAGATTTCATCAAGCAGTGCCAGTCGTTTGCCGAAGAAAGCGGCGCACGCATCACCATCACCGAGGACCCGAAAGAGGCGGTCAAAGGCGTCGACTTCATCCACACCGATATCTGGGTGTCCATGGGCGAGCCGGTGGAAGCGTGGGACGAGCGTATCGAGCAACTGCTGCCGTACCAGGTCAACGCCAAGATGATGAAGGCCTCGGGCAACCCTCGCGTGAAGTTCATGCACTGCTTGCCGGCGTTCCATAACAGCGAAACCAAAGTCGGCAAGGACATCGCCGCGCGCTACCCGAACCTGGCCAATGGCGTGGAAGTGACCGAGGAGGTGTTCGAGTCGCCAGCCAACATCGCGTTTGAGCAGGCGGAAAACCGCATGCACACCATCAAGGCGATCCTGGTGTCGGCGCTCGCGGATATCTAATCCAACCCCGCTCCCACTGTCGGAACACAGCCAATGTGGGAGCGGGCTTGCTCGCGAAAGCGGCGCGTCAGTCAGCCTCTGTATCAACTGATCCACCCTATTCGCGAGCACGCCCGCCCCCACATTTTCTCCTGTGTTCACAACGATGATTTTCAGAAGGACATTTATTATGCGTATCGTCGTTGCACTGGGCGGTAACGCCCTGCTCCGCCGTGGTGAACCCATGACCGCGGACAACCAACGCGCCAATATCCGGATCGCCACCGAACAGATCGCCAAGATTTACCCCGGCAACGAGCTGGTGATCGCCCACGGCAATGGCCCGCAGGTCGGCCTGCTGTCGTTGCAGGCGGCGGCCTACACCCAGGTTTCGCCTTACCCGCTGGACGTGTTGGGCGCTGAGACCGAAGGCATGATCGGCTACATCATCGAACAGGAATTGGGCAACCTGCTGGATTTCGAAGTGCCGTTTGCCACGCTGCTCACCCAAGTAGAAGTGGACCCCAAGGACCCGGCCTTCAAGAACCCCACCAAGCCTATCGGCCCGGTCTACTCCAAAGCCGACGCCGAAAAGCTCGCCGCCGAAAAAGGCTGGGCCATTGCCCCCGATGGCGATAAATACCGCCGCGTGGTGGCGAGCCCGCGCCCGAAACACATCTTCGAAATTCGCCCGATCAAGTGGTTGCTGGAAAAAAGCGCCATCGTGATCTGCGCCGGTGGCGGCGGGATTCCAACGATGTATGGCGAAGACGGCAAACTGCGCGGCATTGAAGCTGTCATCGACAAAGACCTGTGTTCCTCGCTATTGGCCGCGCAACTGGACGCCGATTTGCTGGTGATCGCCACCGACGTCAACGCGGCCTTTATCGACTACGGCAAGCCAACCCAGAAGGCCATCGCCCAGGCTCACCCTGACGAAATGGAAAAACTCGGCTTCGCCGCCGGCTCCATGGGGCCGAAGGTGCAAGCGGCCTGTGAGTTCGCCCGCCAGACTGGCAAAACCGCCGTCATCGGTTCACTCTCGGACATCGAAGCCATCGTCCAGGGCCGCGCCGGCACACGCATCAGCACGGCCAAACCCGGGATCAGTTACCTGTGAAGTAGAGGAGAAATGCCTATGGCCACCTTTGAACCTGGTCACCTGCACATCGAACGCCACGCGCTCAACAAGGACGACTACAGCTACAACCTGTGCATCGACTACGAGGTCAGCCAGGATCCAGAGGAAGGTAAGGGAATGCTCTTCAAGATGCACGGCTCGGTACAAGGCAAGGAGCTCAAGGAGGAGTTCTTTCTGCCCAAGGATCAGGCCTTCGACTTTGCCCGGCATGCGATGAACATCGCGCAGAAATATGGAATGCCGAAGGTTGCGACGCTCAATGGCACCATGCATAAACAGTACGATTTGATGTTTGAAGATGTGCGGCATCAGCTGGATGTGAAGGCGGGAGACCCCATCAAGCCTGAGCACCTGGGCTAAGCCCCTTGCACTGCCCCCCCCTGAATGTGGGAGGGGGCTTGCTCCCGATTGCGCTGGTTCAGTCACCCGTTGTGTCAGCTGACACAGCGTATTCGCGAGCAAGCCCGCTCCCACATTTTGATCTCCATCAACGCCAAGGCATACTGGCCACCCTCCGCACTCCAGAATCAAGATCCACCCATGCGTATCCACGTCAGCTTCATCGACCGCGTCGGCATTACCCAGGAAGTCCTGGCCCTGCTCGGTGGGCGCAATCTCAACCTGGATGCGGTGGAGATGGTGCCGCCCAACGTCTATATCGATGCGCCGACCCTCAGCGCCGAGGTGCTGGAAGAACTGCGCGACGCGTTGTTCAGCGTGCACGGGGTCCAAGCGGTCACCGTGGTGGATATCCTCCCCGGCCAACGCCGCCACCTGCAACTCGATGCCCTGCTGGCCGCCATGACCGACCCGGTGCTGGCCCTGGACAGCGCGGGCAAGATCCTGCTGGCCAACCCGGCGCTGATCGCCCTGTACGGTCGCGAGCCGGCCGGGGAAAGCATCAGCGAACTGTTCAACGACCCGGCGCTGCTGGACACCTTGCTGGAGCAAGGCTTTCGCCTGCCGCTGCGCGAGATCAGCGTCAACGGTCAGACCTTGCTGCTCGATGCCACGCCGATCACCGACGCCGGCGCCCTGCTCACCCTGTACCCACCCAACCGGATCGGCGAACAGTTGTCGGCGCTGCACCACGACCATGCCGAAGGGTTTGATGCGCTGTTGGGCGAGTCACCAGCAATTCGCACCCTGAAGGCGCGCGCGCAACGGGTGGCGGCGTTGGATGCCCCGCTGTTGATCCAGGGCGAAACCGGCACCGGCAAAGAGCTGGTGGCACGTGCCTGCCACGCCATCAGCGCCCGCCACAGTGCGCCGTTCCTGGCCCTGAACTGCGCGGCGTTACCGGAAAACCTCGCCGAGAGCGAGCTGTTCGGTTATGCCCCGGGTGCCTTTACCGGGGCGCAACGGGGTGGCAAACCGGGGCTGATGGAACTGGCCAACCAGGGCACCGTGTTCCTGGATGAAATCGGCGAAATGTCGCCGTACTTGCAGGCCAAGCTGCTGCGGTTTCTCAACGATGGCAGCTTTCGCCGCGTGGGCGGTGACCGCGAAGTGAAGGTCAATGTGCGCATTCTCAGCGCCACCCACCGCGACCTGGAAAAGATGGTCAGCGAGGGCACCTTTCGCGAAGACCTGTTCTACCGCCTCAATGTGCTCAACGTCGAAGTGCCGCCGCTGCGTGAACGCGGCCAGGACATTCTGCTGCTCGCCCGCTACTTCATGCAGCAGGCCTGCGCACAGATCCAGCGCCCTGTGTGCCGCCTGGCACCCGGCACTTACCCGGCGCTGTTGGGCAACCGCTGGCCAGGCAATGTGCGCCAGTTGCAGAACGTGATCTTCCGCGCCGCCGCTATCTGCGAAAGCAGCCTGGTAGACATCGGCGACCTGGACATCGCCGGCACCTCGGTGGCCCGCCAAAACGACGCCGAGGTCGACAGCCTGGAACAGGCGGTGGAAGACTTCGAACGCAGCCTGCTCGAAAAGCTTTACGCCAGCTACCCCTCGACCCGCCAACTGGCCAGCCGCCTGCAAACCTCTCATACCGCCATTGCCCATCGACTGCGCAAATACGGCATCCCCAACAAGCCCTGACGGCACTCGATCTCAATGTGGGAGCGGGCTTGCTCGCGAATGCGCCGTGTCAGCTGACATAGCTGGTGACTGAACCACCGCAATCGGGAGCAAGCCCCCTCCCACATTGGATTGCATTGCAAGTGTGGTCTGAGAACGACATCCGCTGTACTGAAAGCGCTACAGCGTAACGATATCGCTACAACCCTGTTTTTTGCGCGCCATGCAAGGCTTTGATCCACATAGGCTTTTTTTCGCGCACCCAGCTGTAGCGAAATCGCTACAGCCAGAACACATAAGCTCATAACCATTTTTATCAACTCATTGATTTTTAACGATTTAATGAGATTGGCCGCGATATTGCTAAGCAACTCCCCATTATTCCAATCCCGTCCACCAGACGAATCTGGCCCTGAGGAGTTTCCATGAGCGAGTTGCGTTTCACTGAAGATCACGAATGGCTGCGCGCCGAAGCCGATGGCAGCGTCACCGTGGGTATCACCGCTTTCGCGCAGAACGCGTTGGGTGATGTGGTTTTCGTGCAACTGCCGGAGTTGCAGTCCTACGCGAAGGGCGCAGAAGCCTCCACCGTTGAATCGGTCAAGGCCGCAAGCGGCGTCTACATGCCGCTGGACGGCGAAGTCCTCGAAGTCAACGCGCAACTCGATGGCAGCCCGGAGCTGGTCAACGAAGACCCGACGGGCGAAGGTTGGTTCTTCCGCTTTAAACCCGCCGATGCCGATGCAGTGGCTAAGCTGTTGGATCAGGATGCGTACGACCGCCTGATCAAAGCCAACGCTGAAGCCTGAGGAGCGCGCCATGACGATCAATCTCAGCACCGCCAACGAATTCATCGCCCGTCATATCGGCCCGCGCCAGGAAGATGAGCAGCACATGCTTGCCAGCCTGGGCTTTGACTCCCTGGAAGCCTTGAGCGCCAGCGTCATTCCGGAAAGCATCAAGGGCACCAGCGTGCTCGGCCTGGAAGACGGCCTGAGCGAAGCCGAGGCCCTGGTCAAGATCAAGGCCATCGCCGGCAAGAACCAGCTGTTCAAGACCTACATCGGCCAGGGTTACTACAACTGCCACACGCCGTCGCCGATCCTGCGCAACCTGCTGGAAAACCCGGCCTGGTACACCGCCTACACCCCGTACCAGCCAGAGATTTCCCAAGGCCGTCTGGAAGCGCTGCTGAACTTCCAGACCCTGATCAGCGACCTCACCGGCCTGCCGATCGCCAACGCCTCCCTGCTCGATGAAGCCACCGCCGCTGCCGAAGCCATGACCTTCTGCAAACGCCTGAGCAAGAACAAAGGCAGCAACGCCTTCTTCGCCTCCGTGCACAGCCACCCGCAAACCCTCGACGTGCTACGCACGCGTGCCGAGCCGCTGGGCATCGATGTGGTGGTGGGCGATGAGCGCGAACTGACCGACGTCAGCCCGTTCTTCGGCGCCCTGCTGCAATACCCGGCCAGCAACGGTGACGTGTTTGATTACCGCGAGCTGACCGAACGCTTCCACACCGCCAACGCGCTGGTCGCCGTGGCTGCCGACCTGTTGGCCCTGACCCTGCTGACCCCGCCGGGTGAGTTCGGCGCCGACGTGGCCATCGGCAGCGCGCAACGCTTCGGCGTGCCGCTGGGCTTTGGTGGCCCGCACGCGGCGTACTTCTCCACCAAGGATGCGTTCAAGCGCGACATGCCGGGCCGTCTGGTCGGGGTGTCCGTTGACCGCTTCGGCAAGCCGGCCCTGCGCCTGGCCATGCAGACCCGCGAGCAACATATCCGTCGCGAGAAAGCCACCAGCAACATCTGCACCGCCCAGGTACTGCTGGCCAACATCGCCAGCATGTACGCCGTGTACCACGGTCCCAAAGGACTGACCCAGATCGCTCAGCGCATTCACCAGCTGACCGCGATCCTGGCCAAGGGCTTGACCGCCCTGGGCGTGAAGGTCGAGCAAGACCATTTCTTCGACACCCTGACCCTCAACACTGGCGCCCACACGGCCGCCCTGCACGACAAGGCCCGCGCCCAGCGCATCAACCTGCGTGTGGTCGACGCCCAGCGTCTGGGCCTGTCGGTCGACGAAACCACCACCCAGGCCGATATCGAAACCCTGTGGTCGCTCTTCGCCGATGGCAAAGCCCTGCCGGACTTCGCCGCTAACGTGGAAAGCACCCTGCCGGCCGCGCTGCTGCGCCAATCGCCGATCCTCAGTCACCCGGTGTTCAACCGTTACCATTCGGAAACCGAGCTGATGCGCTACCTGCGCAAGCTGGCCGACAAGGACCTGGCACTGGACCGCACCATGATCCCGCTGGGCTCGTGCACCATGAAACTCAACGCCGCCAGCGAAATGATCCCGGTGACCTGGGCCGAGTTCGGTGCCCTGCACCCGTTCGCCCCGGCCGAGCAAAGCGCCGGCTACCTGCAACTGACCTCCGAACTGGAAGCCATGCTCTGCGCAGCCACCGGTTATGACGCAATCTCACTGCAACCGAACGCCGGTTCCCAGGGCGAGTACGCCGGCCTTCTGGCCATCCGTGCCTACCACCAGAGCCGTGGCGAAGAACGCCGTGACATCTGCCTGATCCCATCGTCGGCCCACGGCACCAACCCCGCTACCGCCAACATGGCCGGCATGCGCGTGGTTGTCACCGCGTGCGACGCACGTGGCAACGTCGACATCGAAGACCTGCGCGCCAAGGCCATCGAGCACCGCGACCACCTCGCGGCACTGATGATCACCTACCCGTCCACCCACGGCGTGTTCGAAGAAGGCATCCGCGAAATCTGCGGCATCATTCACGACAATGGCGGCCAGGTGTACATCGACGGCGCCAACATGAACGCGATGGTCGGCCTGTGCGCACCGGGCAAGTTCGGCGGCGACGTGTCCCACCTGAACCTGCACAAGACCTTCTGCATTCCCCACGGTGGTGGCGGCCCGGGTGTTGGCCCGATTGGCGTCAAATCGCACCTCACGCCATTCTTGCCTGGCCACGCGGCCATGGAACGCAAGGAAGGCGCGGTGTGCGCGGCGCCCTTCGGCAGCGCGAGCATCCTGCCGATCACCTGGATGTACATCAGCATGATGGGCGGCGCGGGCCTCAAGCGCGCTTCGCAGTTGGCGATCCTGAATGCCAACTACATTTCCCGTCGCCTCGAAGAGCACTACCCAGTGCTCTACACCGGCAGCAATGGCCTGGTGGCGCACGAGTGCATCCTGGACCTGCGCCCATTGAAGGACAGCAGCGGCATCAGCGTTGATGACGTGGCCAAGCGCCTGATCGATTTCGGCTTCCACGCGCCGACCATGTCGTTCCCGGTAGCGGGCACGCTGATGATCGAGCCGACCGAAAGCGAATCCAAGGAAGAACTGGACCGCTTCTGTGACGCGATGATTGCCATCCGCGAAGAGATCCGCGCGGTGGAAAACGGCACCCTGGACAAGGAAGACAACCCCCTGAAAAACGCCCCGCACACCGCGGCCGAACTGGTGGGCGAATGGAGCCACCCGTACAGCCGTGAACAAGCGGTGTACCCGGTTGCGTCGTTGATCGAAGGCAAGTACTGGCCGCCGGTTGGCCGGGTCGACAACGTGTTTGGCGATCGCAACCTGGTGTGTGCGTGCCCGTCGATCGAGAGCTACGCCTGATCTGACGGGAGGGATGCGGTCAAACATGGGGGAGCGGGCTTGCTCGCGAATGCGGGGGATCAGTCACTGGATGCATCAACTGACACTCCGCTTTCGCGAGCAAGCCGGCGCCCACATGTGACCGCGTTCATCCGATAAATAATAAGAAACCGGAGAACAACCATGTCCCTTAGCGTGTTCGACCTGTTCAAGATTGGCATCGGCCCCTCCAGCTCCCACACGGTCGGCCCGATGCGCGCTGCGGCCCGATTCGTCGAAGGCCTCAAGCGCGACAACCTGCTGAGCGCCACCACCGGCATCAAGGTGGAACTCTATGGATCGCTGGGCGCCACCGGTAAAGGCCACGGCAGTGACAAGGCCGTGCTGCTGGGCCTGGAAGGCGAACACCCGGACACCGTCAATACTGAAACCGTGGCTGCACGCCTCGCGCAAATGCGCAGCGACGGTCGCTTGAACCTGCTTGGCGAACACCGCATTGCGTTCAACGAGAAAGAACACCTGGCGATGATTCGCAAACCCCTCGCCTACCATCCCAATGGCATGATTTTTCGTGCCTTCGATGCGGCGGGCATCCAGATTCGCAGCCGCGAGTACTACTCGGTCGGCGGCGGTTTTGTCGTCGATGAAGATGCCGCCGGCGCCGACCGGATTGTCGAAGACACCACGCCGCTGACCTTTCCGTTCAAGCACGCCAAAGACTTGCTGGGGCATTGCGCTACCTACGGGCTGTCGATCAGCCAGGTGATGCTGACCAATGAAAGTGCCTGGCGCCCGGAAGCGGAAACCCGCGCCGGTCTATTGAAAATCTGGCAAGTGATGCAGGACTGCGTCGACGCCGGCTGTCGCAACGAAGGGATTTTGCCCGGTGGTTTGAAGGTCAAGCGCCGCGCCGCTGCCCTGCATCGCCAGCTGTGCAAGAACCCGGAATCGGCGCTGCGTGACCCGCTGTCGGTGCTGGACTGGGTCAATCTGTACGCGCTGGCGGTCAACGAAGAAAACGCCAATGGCGGCCGCGTAGTGACCGCGCCCACCAACGGCGCCGCCGGGATTGTGCCGGCCGTGTTGCATTACTACATGCGTTTTATCCCCGGCGCGAACGAGGACGGCGTGGTGCGTTTTCTGCTCACCGCCGCCGCCATCGGCATTTTGTACAAGGAAAACGCCTCGATCTCCGGGGCCGAAGTCGGCTGCCAGGGTGAAGTCGGCGTGGCCTGCTCGATGGCAGCCGGCGCGCTGTGCGAAGTGCTGGGCGGCAGCGTGTCCCAAGTGGAAAACGCCGCCGAGATCGGCATGGAGCACAACCTCGGCCTGACCTGCGACCCGATTGGCGGGCTGGTGCAGGTGCCGTGCATCGAGCGCAATGCCATGGGCTCGGTCAAGGCGATCAATGCGGTGCGTATGGCTTTGCGCGGTGATGGGCAGCACTTCGTCTCGCTGGATAAAGTCATCCGCACCATGCGCCAGACCGGCGCCGATATGAAAAGTAAATACAAGGAAACCGCCCGTGGCGGTTTGGCGGTCAACATTATCGAGTGCTGACGCCTACAAGCGCGTCCGCACGTTTTTCAGGAGCTGAACATGTCCACCGAAACCCTGTTGAAAACCCCATTGCACGCCCTGCACCTCGAACTGGGCGCGCGCATGGTGCCCTTCGCCGGCTACGACATGCCGGTGCAATACCCGCTGGGCGTGATGAAGGAACACCTGCACACCCGTGAACACGCCGGGTTGTTCGACGTGTCCCACATGGGCCAGATCCGCCTGACCGGCGCCAATGCCGCCAAAGCCCTGGAAACGCTGGTACCCGTCGACATCATCGACCTGCCGGTCGGCATGCAGCGCTACGCCATGTTCACCAATGACCAGGGCGGCATTCTCGACGACCTGATGGTGGCCAACCTGGGTAACGACGAACTGTTCCTGGTGGTCAACGCCGCCTGCAAGGATCAGGACCTGGCGCACCTGCGCCAACATATCGGCGACCAGTGCAGCATTGAGCCACTGTTCGAAGAGCGCGCCTTGCTGGCCCTGCAAGGCCCGGCGGCCGTGAAAGTCTTGGCGCGCCTGGCACCTGAAGTGACCAAGATGACGTTCATGCAGTTCGCCAGCCTGCGCCTGTTGGGCGTGGACTGCTACGTCAGCCGCTCCGGTTACACGGGCGAAGACGGGTTTGAAATCTCGGTGCCGGCCGCCAACGCCGAAAGCCTTGCGCGCAGCCTGCTGGCCGAAGCCGAAGTACACGCCATCGGCCTGGGCGCCCGCGACTCGCTGCGCCTGGAAGCTGGCCTGTGCCTGTACGGCCACGACATGAACACCGACACCACCCCCATCGAAGCCAGCCTGCTGTGGGCGATCTCCAAGGCCCGCCGTGCCGACGGCGCACGTGCCGGTGGCTTCCCGGGTGCCGAGCGCATTTTCAGCCAACAGCAAGCCGGTGTGAGCCGCAAGCGTGTCGGCCTGCTGCCACAGGAACGTACGCCCGTGCGTGAAGGCGCCGAAATCGTCGATGAGCACGGCACCGTGATCGGCAGCGTGTGCAGCGGTGGCTTTGGCCCGACGCTGGGCGGCCCGCTTGCCATGGGTTACCTGGACAGCGCATTTATTGCACTGGACACCGAAGTGTCTGCGTTGGTACGTGGGAAAAAGGTGCCGCTGCGTGTAAGTAAAATGCCATTTGTACCGCAACGTTACTTCCGCGGCTGATTGACTGTTCCTATAAGTAACGCGGTTGCGTTAACGCGCACTAATTTGTAACGCAACCGCCATAAAAGAGTGCATTGACGATAGTCATTTTAATAGGCGCAAACCTATAACAAGTGAGCAACGCTATCGAATATGTGGGATCCACTTTTAGTCAACGAAGTGTCATATGGCCGAGCAAAACCTGGGGATTCTCCGGGGCTTGTTTTTTCCATATTAGTTGACGTAGAGTTTAGCCACTGTGTTTGCATGGGTCGCTTTGAACCTGGACCTGGGCAGTAGCCATAAGTTTGCTACAACCCGTTCGACGTCTCTTACTTTCCTGCAACCCAGCCCAGTACTCTTTCATGTGAAAGGGGCTGTCATTAATTTTTAGCGTCAAAGGAAATAAGAAATGTCGAATCGTCAGAGCGGTACCGTCAAGTGGTTTAACGACGAGAAAGGGTTTGGTTTTATCACTCCAGAAAGCGGTCCGGATCTGTTCGTGCATTTCCGCGCTATTCAGGGCAATGGCTTCAAGAGCCTGAAAGAAGGCCAGAAAGTGTCTTTCATCGCCGTGCAAGGCCAGAAAGGCATGCAGGCTGACGAAGTACAAGCAGAAGGCTGATCCTTACTGCGACAAAAAGCCCCTGATGGTGACATCAGGGGCTTTTTTATGTGCGTTTGCTCGTAAAATGGCTTTTTTCTCAAGAGAGACGGCCATGCCCAAACCTTTGTTGAGCCCCCAAGGCGAATTCCCCGCCGTTGGCCTGGGCCGTCGTCTGGCAGCGATGTTCTATGACTTCCTGTTGTGCACCGCGCTGCTGATCGTCACCGCGTTTATCTACAAGCTGGTGTGGATGGCGTTTATCGGCGAAGCCAGGATGCGCACGCTCACCGAGTCCGGCGCGCTGGACGGCGACCCGCTGCTGTCAACGATTCTGTTTTTTGTGCTGTTTGGTTTTTTCGCCATGTTCTGGACTTATTCAGGGCAGACCCTGGGCATGCAAGTGTGGGGCGTGCGCGTGCAGAACGCTGACGGTTCGCGGATCAGCCTGTGGCAAGCGCTGCTGCGGTTCGTGGTGTCGATTGCGTCATGGTTGTGTGTGGGGCTGGGGTTTATCTGGTCGCTGTTTGATAAACAGAAACGCAGCTGGCATGACATTTATTCGGATACCCAACTGGTGCGGATTCCGAAGCAGAAGAAATAAACGCTGAATAGTGGAGGTTCAAATGTGGGAGCGGGCTTGCTCGCGAATGCGCAGTGTCAGTTGATATATCTGGTGTCTGAACCACCGCATTCGCGAGCAAGCCCGCTCCCACAATTTTGACCGTATTTACAGCTTGGGTCAGGCGTTGCCGGCGAGCTTCAAGCGCGCAGCCTGGGTGAAGTCCAGCATGCGCTTTAACGGGCGCACGGCATGCGGGATCACCGACGGCTCGACGAAGATCTCATTACTGCCCTCACGCAAACACTGCAGTGTGCGCTCCAGCGTGTTCATCGCCATCCACGGGCAATGCGCGCAACTGCGGCACGCCGCGCCGTTGCCGGCAGTAGGCGCCTCAATGAAGACTTTATCCGGGCACAACTGCTGCATCTTGTAGAAGATGCCGCGGTCGGTGGCCACGATGAACGTCTTGTTCGACAAACGCTGTGCGGCGGCAATCAGCTGGCTGGTGGAGCCCACCGCGTCCGCCAGCTCGATCACCGAGGTCGGCGACTCTGGGTGCACCAGAATCGCCGCGTCCGGGTAGAGTGCCTTCATGTCTTCAAGCTGCTTGGACTTGAACTCCTCGTGGACGATGCACGCCCCGTCCCACAGCAACATATCCGCACCGGTCTGGCGCTGGATGTAGGTGCCCAGGTGCTTGTCCGGGCCCCAGATAATCGTTTCGCCGTTGTCCATCAGGCTTTCGACGATTTCCAGTGCGCAGCTGGAGGTCACGACCCAATCCGCCCGGGCTTTGACCGCCGCCGAGGTGTTGGCGTAAACCACCACGGTGCGCTCGGGATGCTGGTCGCAGAACGCCGAGAACTCCTCCACCGGGCAACCCAGGTCCAGCGAGCACGTGGCTTCCAGGGTGGGCATGAGGATGCGTTTTTCGGGGGTGAGGATTTTGGCGGTCTCGCCCATGAAACGCACACCGGCAACCAACACGGTCTTGGCCGGGTGGGCAGCGCCGAAGCGGGCCATTTCCAGGGAGTCGGAGACACAGCCGCCGGTTTCTTCGGCCAGGGCCTGAATCACCGGGTCGCAATAAAAGTGGGCAACCAGCACCGCGTCTTGAGCCTTGAGCTCGGCGGCGATGGCGACACGCAGGCTCGCCTCTTCTTCGGCGCTGAGGGCCTTGGGCTGCTTGGCGTCGAGGTGAGCTTGAACCAGTAGGCGTTCGGAAATTTGCGTCATGTTCGCAAGACCTGCAAGCGCAGTTGCGCGAAAGTCGAGTGTACCACCGGCTCTGGAGCCCTTCGGGCGCCGCCGGACGAAGTGATTGTGTTCATCAAGCACGGGTGAAGCTGCGCAAGGCTACAGAATATCGAATGGATTCAAAAGCCTAATCTGGCATTCCCGGGTGCGTCTGTCGGGCAAAAAAAACGGGAAACCCAACGCAAGGGTTTCCCGTTTTCCAACCGGTGTCAGCGCTGCAGTGCGGCAGGGTCTTGCTGCAGCATCACCGAGTCATGCATGCTCGCCAACGCATCCTTTAGCGTTGACTGCTCCAGCGCATCCTTGGATTTTTTGCTTACCTGGGCCGCGTGCTCAAGCAGCGCCAGGTAATCGCGCTTGGATGCGCCCTCCTTCGGCACCACCGTGTCCTCAACCAGCTTGGCCATCACATACTTCTGCGTATGGGTGCTCTGTACAGCCGTCTGCGAGACGGACGCGCTGGCCAGTTGGCCGTCTTTATAGGCGAAGCTTGCCGTACTGCTGGCCTTGTCCTGCACTTGCACATACAGGTAATTCTGCGATTCACGGTTGCCGTCCAAAACCGGTGGTTTACCGCCATTGAGGCTTGTGTGGAAACTCGCAGAAAGCGCCGACTGCTGGTGCTGGGTAACACTGCGATCTGCGCTACTGCGACCGTTGACCTGGGTCTTCTGCGACACGGTGTAGGAAAAACTGTCGACTTCCGACGGGCGCATTGGGTTGCTAGCGTCCACAGACTGTTTGATCGAAGCTTTGAAATCAGCCAGGCCAGTCAACAGGCCTTTGTCGCTGGGGTTGTTGCTCAGGGCGACTGGAGCGGTAACACCTTGTGGATAGTTGCTGTTCATGGCGCTGAACGCATCTTTGAACATCGCCATCAGGTCCGCATCCGCACTGCCGCGTTGCGCCACCCGGTCAAATTGGGCCAGGTAGGTTTTCAGCGCCTTGGCTTGCTGTTTAGAATCGCCGAGGATTGCCGCGTTTTTGAGGTCGACGGCCAGGTCAATGTTACCGGCCGGGCCACTCATGCGCGTGGTACGGCTCTGACTGTCGGCGTGGAAAGCCAGGCTAACGTCCTTGCCATCAAGGGCCTTGAGGCTGGCATTGAGGTCGACGGAAGCCAGCACCTGGGTATCAAACTGGGTCAACTTGCTCAGGTCGAGCTTGGGCGGCACGGCGGTCAGCCCGTCCACCGAGGCTTGGAAGGCACTGCCCAATTGGCCGACGGCCTTGAGTTCATCAGCCGTCAAGTCGCCGCCCTCTACGGTGGCCTGCACGCCCAAGCCATCCTTCTGGCTGGACAGGCTGAAGGTGACGGTCTTGCCGCTGGCGGTCTTGATGCTCAGGCTGACCTGGTTGTCGGCCTTGTTGTGCAGCAGCGTCTGGTCGGTCTTGATCGCGCCGGCATCCCCGGCCCGGGCTGCCGTTGTATTGAGCACGGACTGTGAAATACCGACGCCGCCGCCCTGGGTAAATTGATCCACCAACGCCGCGCCCAGGCCGCTGTAGCGACTCGCCGTGGAGATCGAATTAAAGCGGCTGTTGATGGCGTTGGTAACGGCATCCTGGCTGCTGTTTTCCCAGGCCCGCAGCGTTTCCTGGCCGGGCAACTGCCCGTCTCGAGAGTAGATATCGACGACATCGGCCGCAGGATTACCGAGACTGACCAGCGAAGACGGCCGAACCGGTGAGACATCGACGGTATTCGCCACGGCGGCCGGCAAAGGCGTCGCGGCCGCGCGAACGATGAGGGGATGGGTAGCGATGATAGGCGTTAGCGTCGTCATGACAGTCCGTGTCTTGAAAGCTGAGTAGCTTTCAATTTAACCAACACGTGACGGGATTGACAGCATTGAAGCCAAAATGATGACCAACGCGTGCTGCCAAAAAACTGGCTTTTTGCCGTATTGCGCAAGTCAGAACCGGTAAGTCACCGAACCACCAAAACCATTGGCTTTGTCTTCATGCCAGGCATCGTAAGTCGGTGTTAATGCGGGTTGGGTCTGGCGAACCTTGATAGGTTGGTTTTTCAAGCCCGCCAACGGTTTATTGTGCACGTGCCGGTGCAATTACGCTGAACTCGCTGGTGGGATAGTTATCGTAATGACATGATAAAGTCCATTCAACATATTCGGTCAGATCCAAATGAATAGCACCGTCGGGATGGGCCCCGAGACAAGTCACACGCCCGATCCCCTCACAGGCGGCGCAAGCGAGCTGGCCGCGACTGGCTTGGGTAGAAATGAAGCGTTCACTGAGCGCGTACTGGCCAGCATCAACGATTGCATCAAAGTCCTGGACCTCGACGCCCGTCTCACCTTCATGAGCGAAGGTGGTCAGAAAATCATGGAAGTCAGTGACTTCAACAGCATCCGCGGCTGCCCCTGGCCCGACTTCTGGCAGGAACAGGGAAACCTGGACGCCAAGGCCGCCGTGCAGGCCGCCCAAAACGGTGAAAGCGCGAGCTTTATCGGGCCTGCGCAAACCTTGGCCGGCAACCTGAAGTGGTGGCATGTGCAGGTCAGTCCGATCCTGGACGGTAATGGCCGACCGGAGCAAATCCTCTGCGTGTCCCGTGATATCACCGCCCTGCGTGAAGCCGAAGAGTCGCTGCGTAAACTCAATGAGTCGCTGGAGCAGCGGGTGGTGGAGCGTACCCGTGATCGTGACCGTATCTGGCGTCTGTCGCCAGACTTGATGCTGGTTGCTCAGCTCGACGGTGTGATCTCTGCCGTCAACCCAGCCTGGACACGCATGCTCGGCCATACCGAACACGACCTGGTGGGCAGTCAGTTGCTGGCCCTGGTGCACCCGGACGACCTGGCCGTCTCGTCATCGGCGGTCAGCCGCCTGGGGGATGGCAAGAACTTTCCCAACTTCAAGAATCGTTACCGCCACCAGGATGGCAGCTACCGCATGATCGCCTGGACCGCCGTGCCCGACAGCGACTACATCCACGCGGTGGGCCGTGATATCCAGGCCGAGGAAGAAGCCAAGGAAGCCTTGCGTTTGTCGGAAGACGCCCTGCGTCAATCGCAGAAACTGGAAGCGATTGGCCAACTCACCGGCGGCGTCGCACACGACTTCAATAACCTGCTGACAGTGATCAAGTCCTGTGCTGACTTGCTCAAAACGCCTTCGCTAAGCGAAGTACGGCGCATGAAATATGTGGAAGCCATCGCCAGTACCGTGGACCGTGCTGCCCGTCTGACCGCGCAATTGCTGACATTCGCCCGCCGCCAGGCCCTGCGCCCGGAAGTCTTCAACGTTGGCGACAGCGTATTGCGGGTGGGCGAAATGATGGACAGCCTGACCGGTTCGCGCATCAAGGTCACCATCGAGGTGCCGCAGAAACCGTGCTTTATCAACGCCGACGAAAGCCAGTTCGATACCGCTCTGGTGAATATGGTGGTCAACGCACGGGATGCCATGGCCGGCACTGGCGACTTGGCGATCAAAGTGGCGACAGCCAACTGGCTGCCTTCAGTGCGGGCCCATCCAGTGCGCGTCGCCGACTACGTGACCATCGAGTTAAGTGACACCGGTTCAGGCATTGCGCCGGAAAAGCTCGACGCCATTTTCGAACCGTTCTACACCACCAAGGGTATCGGCCAGGGCACCGGCCTGGGGTTGTCGCAGGTGTACGGTTTTGCCAAACAATCGGGCGGTGAAATCCTGGTGAAGAGCGAATGCGGCAAAGGCAGCCAGTTCGTTTTGTACTTGCCGGAAGTCGAAGCCGGTGTGACGACAGCCATCCCGGAACACCAAAGCGACCCGATTGCCTCCAACCTGTGCGTGCTGATGGTCGAAGACAACACCGATGTCGGTCTCTACACCTCGCAGACCCTGGAGCAAATGGGTTTTAAAGTGCTATGGGTGCCCGACGCCAACAGTGCACTCGACGCCCTGGCGCCCAACCCGGAGAGCTTCCAGGTGGTGTTTTCCGACATCTCGATGCCAGGCATGAGCGGGCTGGAGTTGCTCGACGCGATCGAAGCCCTCTACCCGTGGCTGCCCGTGGTGCTGACCACCGGCTACAACGACGAATACGCGCGCATCGCCCAGGAAGAAGGGCAGCGCTTTGTGCTGATGCAAAAACCCTACTCCACCGAAGCGTTGGCAGTGCAACTGCACAAAGTCGTCAAGAGCCGCCTGAATCTGATTTCTCCAGGCTGACCCGCTTGTATAAACACGTCGATTAAACGGTTATTGCGCAACAATCAGAAAACCCGCCCCCATCCGTTAATACGCACACCCCCGTAAAAACAACCCTCAACAGGTGCCCACAGGGCACCTGCGCACCACCTTTGTGCATTTTTTTGCTGAATAACGCGGCATTCCTCACGTTTTACGTAATAAATCCTACAGCCGATGTAACAAACCGTTTATTGATGACTCAAGTGCGGCAAGTCCCCTCCCGAGTGCATGGCTTGGCTCGATGGGCATGAATCGTGTGGATTTCTACGTTAAGGATGTCGAGTGCCGAATCAGCCCTCAACCAAGCGTCTTTGTTGTATTCATAAACTAGGCGCCGCCCTGCTCTGCCTGTGTGCGCTGCCGGCGGCCGGCGCCGAGGGGCCGCAGCTCGGTCAGGAAGCCCTGCGTTTGCAGCAACAGCAGCAGCGCGACTTGCAACAATTACAACTGGAGCAGCGCCAGCGGCAGCTACAAAGAGGCAGTTTCGGCGCGCAACCGGCGACGCCAACCGTGCCTGAGGGCGGCGGCCACGACGAACGCTGCTGGCTCTTGAGCGGTACACGCGTGGCCGGTGTGACCTTGTTCAGCAATGCTGAGCTGAGCACACACATCAAACCCTACGTGGCCGCCTGCATGGGCGTCACCCAGATCAACCGCCTGCTGGCCGAGATTACCCGCCTGTACGTTGAGGCCGGCTACATCGCCAGCCGTCCGTACCTGATCAGCACGCCGGCGGCTGGGCACCCGTTGGATATTCACGTCGAAGAAGGCTATGTCGAAGCCATCGAATTGACTGACCAGAGCCTGCCGGTGTCGTTACGCGGAGCGTTTCCCGGGATGCTCGGCAAGCCGCTGAACCTGCGCGACCTGGAGCAAGGCCTGGACCAGCTCAATCGCCTGCGCTCGGTGGACCTCACCGCCGACATCGCACCTGGCAGCGAACCTGGTGCGTCGCGAATCATCTTGCACTCGCGCAGCACGGCCTCGCGCTGGGGGTTGGGGCTTGGGGTGGACAACCTCGGCAGCGCCGGCACCGGCCGTGATCGCAATGCCATCAGCCTGAGCCTGGACAGCCCGTTGGAACTCAACGATTCGCTCAACCTGAGTTTCAGCGACACGCTCAACCACGGCCCGCGCTACAGCCGCAGCAACAGCCTGTTTTATTCCATCCCTTACGGCTACTGGACCTACAGCCTGTTCGCCAGCCACGCCGAATACCGCTCGCCCTTCACGCTCAGCAGCGCGACGTTTTATAACAGCGGCCGCACCGATCAGGTCAGCGTGCGCACCGATCGGGTGTTATGGCGCGACCAAGGCCATCAACTCAGCGCCAACCTGCAACTGGCCTACAAGGACGTCGACAGCTATCTGCAAAAGGTTCGCCTGGGCATCCAGAGCCCAACGCTGACGGTGGCCGAGGCCGGCGTAAATCTGTTCTGGCTCAACAGTGCGGTGTGGAACCTCGACGTCAATTACGCCCAAGGCCTGACCTGGTTCGGCGCCGATCGCGATGCCGACCACGTACAGAAAAACCTGCCCCAGGCGCAATTCCACAAGTACCGCGCCAACCTGACTCA
This sequence comes from Pseudomonas sp. AP19, assembly GCF_001728855.1. Taxonomy (NCBI): domain Bacteria; kingdom Pseudomonadati; phylum Pseudomonadota; class Gammaproteobacteria; order Pseudomonadales; family Pseudomonadaceae; genus Pseudomonas; species Pseudomonas sp. AP19. The sequence goes on from NZ_LXJP01000020.1 coordinate 78,880, forward strand.
ATGGCGCAACGGCCAATGGCTGGGGCAGCCGTGGCAGTGGCAGAGCCAGCTGTCGGCGCAATACAGCCCGGACACGCTGCCCGCCATCGAACAACTGCTCGGTACCGACGACTCAGCCGTGCGTGGCTATCGCGACAACAGCGCGTCGGGTGCGATCGGCGCGGTATGGCGCAATACCCTGCGCTTGCCGCTCAACAGCGACCTCGCGGTCAAGATCACGCCACGCCTGGGCCTGGACAACGGCTGGGTCAAGCGCGAACACGGTGCCCAAAGCCAACGCCTGAGCGCGGCCAGTGCCGGGCTCAACCTGAGCTGGAAGAACGTGCAGCTTGATGTCGATTACCAACACAACCTCAACACCCCCGCAGGTTTTGCCCAGGAGCCGGATGTATGGCTGACGCGCCTGAGCCTGCAACTATGAGCCGATATCTGTTTAGCCTGAAATAACCGCAATTCCTGACCACCACAGCAGCGTTGCAACGAACAACGCACGTCGCGGATCAGCCAACACAGAGCGAAATTATTTATGCCGACAGACACACATCCGTTTCACCTTTCACCTCAAGGCAAACTGCGCTGGGCCATCGCCAGCCTGTTTCTGCTGCCACAACTGGCGCTGGCCGCTGGGTTGACCGTGGTCGAAGGGCCCGGCGGTACACCGCAACTGCAAAACCAGGGTGGCGTGCCCATCATCAACATCGTCGCGCCGAATGCTGGCGGCCTGTCCCACAACCAGTTTCTGGACTACAACGTCGACCGCCAGGGCGTTGTGCTGAACAACGCCTTGCAGGCCGGTCAATCCCAGCTCGCCGGGCAGTTGGCAGCCAACCCGCAGTTCCAGGGCCAGGCGGCGAGCGTGATTCTTAACGAAGTGATCAGCCGCAACGCCTCAACCGTCAACGGCGCCCAGGAGATTTTTGGCCGGTCGGCCGACTATGTGCTGGCGAACCCTAATGGCATCTCTGTCAACGGCGGCAGTTTTATCAACACCCCGAATGCCAGCCTGGTGGTGGGCCGCCCTGAACTTAACGACGGCAAGCTGCAAGCCTTGAACACCCGCGATGCGCGCGGCCAACTCACGGTACAAGGCCAGGGCCTGCACAACCGCGAAGGTTCAATCAACCTGATCGCGCCGCGCATCGACAGCGACGGTCACCTGAGTGCGCGTGATCAATTGAACCTCACCGTCGGCCGCAACCAAGTCGACTACGCCAGCGGCCAGGTGCGCCAGGTAGACCCAGCCAGCAAAACCCAGGAGCAGCGTATCGACGCCCGTCTGTTCGGGGCGATGCAGGCCGGGCGCATCAACATCATCAGCACCGCCGATGGCGCCGGCGTGCGCGTGGGTGCCGTAAACGTGCAGGGGCGTGACGGGGTCAAGATCAGTTCGGCCGGCGACCTCGATATCAGCGGCCAGGTCCACGCCAACAGCCTCGACGCGACCCGCGCCAGCGTGCACAGCCGCCAGGGCGATGTCGACGTGCACAGCGCCAAGGACCTGAGCCTCGCCGCCACCGACGTCAGCGCGCGCAACGTCAAACTCGACGCCGGCCGCAACCTGACACTTGGCAGCCTGGAAAGCCGCAAGCTCCAGGAAAAACGTGAGCAATGGGACAACAGCAACTTCCTGTTCACCTACGAAACCTATGACCGCACCACCACTGACCAGGACGCGCGCCAGCACGGCAACAAGGTGGTCGCGCAACAGGACGCAGCACTGTCGTCCGGCGCCAAAACCGAGATCAAGGCCAGCAACGTGGAAGCCGGGGCCGGTCTGCACGTCAATAGCGGCGCCGACCTTCAGGTGCTCGCAGCCACCGAAACCCACGAAACCCGCGATCAGGGCAATCATCGCAAGCACCTGTGGAAAGCCAACTGGGACACCTCCAGCAGCGAACAGCGCAGCATCACCAGCAGCCTCAAGGCCGGCAAGACCCTGGAGCTGACCAGCCAGCAGCAACTGCACCTGCAGGGCGCCGAGCTGAACACACCGGGTGACCTCCAACTGGCCGCCCGCCAAGTGGATATCAGCAGCGCCAGCCGCACTCAGCGCAGCAGTCATACGGCGTACTCCGGCGACCTGACAGGTGGCAGCTTCTTCGGCAAAAACGGCGATGGGGATAAAGGCAACACCTTGAATACCGGCAGCAAGGTCAACGCCGACGGCAAGCTGATCGTCCAGGCGGATGAGGTGCGCATCAGCGGCAGCCAGGCCCGTGGCGGCAAACAGGCCAGCGTGATCAGCGACAAAGGTTCGCTGGTGATCGACGGCGTACAAGACACGTCCCACGACAATAGCTACAGCAAGGACAGCAAATTCTTCGGCATCGCCAAGGATGAAAGCCGCCAGAACCTCAAGGACAGTACCGTGGTTGCCAGCAACCTGCGCTCGGACAGCAACCTCAAGCTGCAAAGCGCCAAGGACATCCACGTCAGCGGCTCACAGGTGTCCGCCACCGGTGAACTGCAGGCGGATGCCAAGGGTGATATCAAGGTCACTGCTGCTGAAAACACCTTCCACAACGCCACCAGCACCCACACCCGAGGCTTCGAGGGCTACGCCAGGGAAACCGCCGATGGCACCCGCCAGTACCGCGCGGGCGTGAGCTACGAAGACCAGCAGCACACCAACAAGACCGACACCACGCAACAGCAGGCGTCCAGCCTCAGCGGCGGCAGCGTGGCCGTCACGGCCGGTGGCGACGTAAGCTTCAAGGGCTCCGACCTCAAGGCCACCGAGGGCGATGCGACCTTGAGCGGCAAAAACGTCGAACTGCTGTCGGCCCATGACAGCAGTCACAGCGACACCGACAAAACCACCACCGGCGGCGGCGTCTATTACACCGCAGGCCTTGACCGCGCTGGTAACGGCGCGCAGTTCAGCCACCAGAGCAGTCACGACACCCGCAGTACCACCACCGCACAAACCAGCCACGTCGCGGCGGCCGGCAAACTGACCCTCAACGCCGGCAACACCCTCACCAGCCAGGGCGCGCAGGTCCAGACGGGTGGCGAGTTACAGGTCAGTGCGGGTCAGGTCGATAACCAGGCGGCGCATAACAGCGAGACCAGCACCCACAAGGAGAATGGTTGGACCGCCGATGTCGGCGCCAATGTCGAATACAAAGGCGTCACCCGGCCAATCGAAAAAGCGTTCGAAGGCATGGCCCAAGCCAAATTCCATCAGCCAGGTTTGCTCGATGCCTTCGAGCAACCCAATGTCGGGTTGGATGTGGAAGTCGGTCATACCAATAAAAGTCGCACACAGCAGGACAGCACGGCGGTGGTCAGCCAGTTCAGTGGTGCCACGGTGCAGGTCAATGTCGCTGGCACGTTGCAGGATGCAGGCAGTCAATACCGCGCCACCGATGGCGGCCTGAAGATCGCTGCCGGCGAGCATCTCGCCACGGCGGCGGCCAACACCCACAGCAGCAGCGAGCAAGGCGTGGACGCCAAGGCGGGCGTGCGGGTCTACACCACCACCGGTGAAGACCTCAACGTACGTGGCAGCGGCACGGGCGGCAGCAGCGACGTGCGCCAAACCGCCAGCACGGCGGTGGTCGGCAGTTACGCCGCCACCCAAGGCGTGAACATCCAGGCCAAGGGCGATGCAGGTTATGAGGGCAGCCAGTTCAACGGTGGCCAGGCAGGCATCCACCTCAAGGCGGGGGGTGAGTTGGCGCTCAATCAGGCCAACGATACCCAGAGCGACACCCGCAGCAGTCTGCGCGGCAATGGTTCATTGACTGTGGGCACGGCGCCCGGCGCGAACGGCACAAACGTCAACCTCGGTGCCGGTGCACAGTTGGACCATAAGCAACTGGACACCCGCGACAGCCAGGCGCGTGTCGCGACGCTTCAGGGCAGCGGGCCCATCGCGCTAAGCAGCGGCGGCGACATGACCCTGCAAGGCACTCAGGTCGGTAGCCGCACCGCCAACACCGGCGATATCAGCCTGACTTCCGGCGGCAAGCTGGACCTGCAAGCGGCAACCGATACCCACGTCAGTAACGGCAGCAACCTGGGCGGCGGCCTGACCGTCGGTGCCGGCAAGACCAGCAGTGCCGAAAGCAGCGGCAAGACCGGCAGCCTGAGCGCCAACTTCAACATCGGCAAGGTCGCCGAAAACGATCAGGCCGCCGTCGTTGGGCAGTTGCACAGCAACGGCAAGGTCAGCCTCGCCAGCGGCGCGGATGCGAAGGATGCCATCCACTTGCAAGGCACACAGGTCACCGCTGCCAGCGTCAAACTCGACGCGCAACAAGGCGGCATCCTGCAAGAGTCGGCGCAGTCCACTCAGGCCCATGACAGCTGGGGCGTCACCCTCGGCGCGGGCGGCAGTGGCGGCAAGACCACCCTGGCCGATGCCGGGGAGCACGACACACCCATGACCCAACTTGGCATCAATGCCCGGGCCAAGGTCGACGTGGATCACCTGCAAAGCACTGCGCAGCGCGACAGCCTGATCAAGGCAGACAGCGTAACGCTCAACAGTGCCCGCGATACCCACCTGGCTGGCGCACGGATCGAAGCGGATCAGGTGAGCGGCAAGGTGGGCGGGGACTTGGTGGTTGAAAGTCGCCAGGACCACATCAGCAGCACCCAGGTCAACGTCGATGCCAAGCTCGACGTCGAGAAAAACCAGCCCGGCGTGGTCAACAAACTGGCCAAAACCACCGGCCCGCTCAAGGACAAGGTGCAAGCCAAGGCCGAGGGCGCCTTCGACAAGCACCGTGAAAAGCTCGAGAACGCTGTCGACAAGGGCACCGAACAACTCGCTTCGGCCAAGGAAAACCTGGCCAGCGCCAAGGAGCGCCTGGGCGAGAAACTCACCCGCAGCGCCAGCTATGAGGTGAACCCGGAGCCGCGTGGCGCCTTCGGTACCCGCGTCGACAAGGCCAGGACGTACCTCGCGGACAAGAAGGATGCGTTGGGCACTCACCTGTCAAACCTCAAGGATAAGGTTTGGCCAAAAACCAGTGACAACCTTGCCGTCAGCGGCAAGCACACCACCGGCAGCTCGGTGGCGGATACCGCAGAAAGCGTGCTGTTCGGTGACAAGAGCGGTAAAACCAGCTACACCCCGACCTTGAACCTGGATGTCAGCCGTGTCGCCAAAGACAGCGTTACTCAAGCGTCTGGCATCCAGGGTACTCAGGGCGTCAATCTGCAGGTAAGCGGTGCAACGCATCTGACCGGCGCACGGATCAGCGCGCAGGGGGGCACCGTCGAGCTGGGCGGTTCCGAGGTGAAGGCCACGACGTTGGCAGGCAGCGATTATCGCGTCGATGTCGGGCTGAACGTTTCAAAATCGCCGGTCAACCTGGTGTTGGGCGCCAAGGACCAATTAACCCAGAAACAGGACGACGCGACCCGTCAGGATCAAGCCTTCAACCTCGGGCCGCTGCGGGTAGGCGGGCACAGTGACAGCCAGCAATGGCAGGCGGGAATTGATCAGGAGATCAACTAAGCAGTCATGCCCCGGTGGAAACGAGTCAGTCGATTTCCACCGGGGCAATCATTTCTAAATGTTTCTTCATAAACCCAAACCGTCATTAAACCGACACATCTCAGGAATTAAATCGTCACGTCTTAGACAGGTGGACCTATCCACTTACCCCTTCCTTGAGGTGTTGTCGTGATGTTGCCGAGCAAAAAAAGTCTGTCCGTTTTGTTGACCGCCCTGTGCCTGAGCGGTGTGGCCCACGCCACTGACGTTACCGGTGCCGGTTCGAGCTTCGTCTACCCGGTGCTGTCCAAGTGGTCACAGGACTACAGTAAGAACTCCAGCAACCGCATCAACTACCAGTCCATCGGCTCCGGCGGCGGTATCGCCCAAATCAAGGCAGCCACCGTTGACTTCGGCGCCTCGGACGCGCCGCTGTCCGCCGATGAACTCAAAGCCGGCGGCCTGGGCCAGTTCCCCAGCGTAATTGGCGGCATCGTGCCGGTGATGAACGTCGAAGGTGTGGCCGCAGGTCAGTTGAAACTCGACGGTGATGTGCTGGCGAAGATCTTTCTCGGTGACATCAAGGCCTGGAACGACCCGGCAATCGCCGCGCTCAACCCCGGCTTGAACCTGCCGGTGGCGAACATCACCGTAGTGCACCGCTCCGACGGCTCGGGCACCTCGTACAACTTCACCAACTACCTGTCCAAAGTCAGCGATAGCTGGAAAACCAAGATCGGCTTCGGCACCACCGTGCCTTGGCCGGTCGGCGTGGGTGGCAAGGGTAACGAAGGGGTTTCTGCCTACGTGAAGCAGATCAAAAACTCCATTGGCTTTGTGGAATACGCCTACGCGTTGCAGAACAAGATGACGTACACCCAGTTGAAGAACGCTTCGGGGAAATTCGTCAAACCTGACGCCAAAGCGTTCCAGGCCGCCGCTGACACCGCCGACTGGGCCCACGCCAAAGACTTCAACCTGATCATGACCAACGCGCCAGGCGAAGGCGCATGGCCGATCACAGCCACCACCTGGATCATCATGTACAAGCAGCCCAAGAACGCGGAGCAAAGCCAGGCCGCCTTCAGCTTCTTCAAGTGGTCACTGGAAAAAGGTCAGCAACAGGCTGCGGCACTGGACTACGTAGCATTGCCGGACTCTCTGGTGACGCGAATCGAAGGTTACTGGAAGTCTGACTTCACCAACTGATTCGCCTTATGACCGCCTTCCTCATCGCTTGAGGAAGGCGGTGAGCACATCTGATATGAACGACAGCGTCCAAACCCTGGTTATGACAACTCACGCGGGCGACACACGCAGCGACAGCCGCGCGGCCCGCGATCAACGCCACGATCTGTGGTTCAAACGCACACTGTTCGGCGCAGCCATGTTGGTGCTACTGCTGCTGGCAGCCATTGCAGCCTCGACCCTTTGGGGCGGCGGGCTGGCGTTCAAGACCTTTGGTTTCGACTTCATCACCAGCACCGAGTGGGATGCGGTCAATAACCACTTTGGCGCCGTGGTGCCGATCTACGGCACCCTGGTGACCTCGTTTCTGGCCTTGCTGATTGCAGTCCCGGTCAGTTTCGGCATCGCGATTTTTCTCACCGAAGTCGCGCCGCCCTGGCTGAAGATGCCGGTCGCATCAGCGATTGAATTGCTCGCCGGTATTCCATCGATCATCTATGGCATGTGGGGCCTGTTCGTGTTCGGGCCGTTTATGGCCGAACACCTGTCGCCGTTGATCAATGACTACCTGGGCGCCCTGCCCTTGGTCGGCTCGCTGTTTCAGGGCCCGCCACTGGGGATTGGCATGCTGACCGCCGGCATCGTGCTGGCGGTGATGATCATGCCGTTCATCACGTCGGTGATGCATGAGGTGTTTCGCAGTGTGCCGACACAGTTGAAAGAATCCGCCTACGCCTTGGGCAGCACCACTTGGGAAGTGGTGTGGGACATCGTGTTGCCCTACACCCGTTCGGCGGTGGTCGGCGGCATCTTCCTCGGCTTGGGTCGTGCCCTCGGCGAGACCATGGCCGTGACCTTCGTACTGGGTAACGCCCAGCAGTTTTCCGCCTCACTGCTGATGCCCAGCAGCTCGATCGCGTCGGTCATCGCCAACGAGTTCAGCGAGGCCTACACCGATCTGCATCGCTCGGCGCTGATCGCCCTGGGCTTCCTGCTGTTTATCGTGACCTTCGTCGTGCTGGCGTTGGCGCGGCTGATGCTGATGCGCCTGTCGCGTAAGGAAGGGCTATGAACGCCAACGGACGCCTCTACCGAAAACGCGCGCTTAAAAACGGCGTAGCCCTGTGCCTCAGTTGCGGCGCTACGGCCTTTGGCCTGCTGTGGCTGGCATGGATATTAGTGACGACCATCGTCAATGGCTTCCAGGCGTTGAACCTGCGCCTGTTTACCCAGATGACCCCACCGCCCGGCACTGAAGGCGGCCTGGCCAATGCGTTTTATGGCAGCGCACTGATGTCCGCTATCGCATTGCTGATCGGCACCCCCATCGGGCTGATGGCGGGCATCTGGCTGGCAGAGTTCGCACGACACTCGCGCCTGGGTACTACCGTGCGGTTCATCAACGACATCCTGCTGTCCGCGCCATCCATTGTGCTGGGGCTGTTCATCTACACCGGCGTCATTCTGCCGCTGAACCTGCTGACCAATCACCAGGTCGGATTTTCTGCCATCGCGGGGGCATTGGCCTTGGCCCTGCTGGTAATCCCGGTGGTGGTACGCACCACCGATGAAATGCTCCAGCTGCAACCCTCGACCATGCGCGAAGCGGCCCTGGCACTGGGTGTGCCGCAGTGGAAGCTGACACTGCAGATCGTGTTGAGGGCGGCCAAAGCCGGCGTGGTCACCGGCATCCTGCTCGCGCTGGCCAGGATTACCGGGGAAACGGCGCCGCTGCTGTTCACCGCCTTCGGCAATCAGTTCTGGAGCAGCAACCTGCTCAAGCCGATTGCCAGCGTGCCGGTGGTTATTTTCCAGTACGCCATGAGCCCGTTCGACGACTGGCATGCGCTCGCGTGGGCCGGTGCATTGGTGCTCACGCTGTTCGTGCTGGTACTCAGCCTGGCATCCCGCCTGATTCTTTTACGCAATAGGTCTCACTGATGGACGCCACCGGCATTGCTCACGAAAAAACCAAAATCCAGGTGCGCGGGTTGGAGTTTTTCTACAACAATCAACGTTCCCTGAAATCCATCGACATCGACATTCCGGAAAAGCGCATCACGGCCATCATCGGTCCCTCAGGCTGCGGCAAGTCCACCTTGCTGCGGGTGTTCAACCGCATCTACTCGATGTACCCCAAGCAAGAAGCGCGTGGCGAAGTGCTGCTCAATGGCGAAAACATTCTCGCCCCCGGCTATTCGATGAACCGCCTGCGCAGCCATGTGGGCATGGTGTTCCAGAAGCCCGTGCCGTTTCCGATGTCGATCTTCGACAACATCGCCTACGCGGTGCGTCACCATGAAAAATTGTCCCGGCGCGAAATGAATGACCGCGTCGAGCAAGCCTTGCGCGGCGGCGCCCTGTGGGATGAAGTGAAAGACAAACTCAACCAGAGCGCACAGAGCCTCTCGGGTGGCCAGCAACAGCGACTGTGCATCGCGCGCACGATTGCCCTGCGACCGCAGGTATTGCTGCTGGACGAACCGACCTCTGCACTCGACCCCATCTCGACCGGGCGTATCGAGCAGTTGATTACAGAGTTGAAGGCGCAATACACGGTGATTATCGTGACCCACAACATGCAGCAAGCCGCGCGGGTGTCGGACAACACCGCGTTCATGTTCATGGGGGAATTGATTGAGTATGGGAATACGGACGAGATCTTCACCAAGCCGCAGATGAAGCAAACGGAGGACTATATTACCGGGCGGTTTGGTTGAGCGGACGCCAATACTCTTTAACCAAAAAATCCGGAACGCCTCATTTGCGCGAGCCGTCCGGATTTTCTAAACCGCCATAAGGCGGTGGGAATAAAGTTTTACAGGCCCTTCGAAAACACTACCTATACTGCCAGCCGTCAGTTTGCGCCTAAGAGCCAACACCTTGCAAAGAGAACTCCAACTCCTTACCTACGCCCTGTTCTTTGACAATATGCTGTTTACCTACCGTCGAATTTTTATACCTGCCGTACAGACCTGTGCTCATGATTTCACCCACCTTTACATCCCCCTTGTCATCAGTAGTAAAGGGTGCAAAAAAACTACCGCGGGTAGGCGCTATCTGCGAGCTTTTATTTATTTTCGCGCCGTATTGTTCGACGAAGCCAGCGTCACTACCCGCTAGCGCAACATTCTGATCGACGTGTATATCTTTGACATGTTGTTTTGGCCCAGGGTTATCAGGATCCGTAACATCCTGAACATAGGCGCTCAAAATTCGCGGGTCTGCGGGGTCTCGTTCGACAGTAAGTTCATACTTATTGCCAAACTTAAAGTCCACCAAGGTGCTATTGCTCGCGCCTGTTACCCCATCAAATTCAGCACGCCCTTTGGGCGCATTGAAATGCGGGCCATATCCGGAAAAAATAATCAGCGCCTTGCCATCCCCTCGGGGTTGCATCCCGATATAGCCACGACCAAGGGCTGTACCTTTCTCAGTATTGACGCCGAACATCATCGCGTAGTAAATCCCTGCGTCCTTATCAGCCTTTTTTTGAAGACCTTCGTCGATAATGATAGGGAACGTAATGTTGCTCAACCCAGGGCGCGGAGCGGCAAGCGAGTACTTCACACCAAACAATCCGTTGGGAGATGTGAACTCTTTCTTCATTTCAAATTTTGGATCGCTTACTTTATCGAGCACTGAGGCATCGGAAATAAGCGGAGTAGGCGAAGCACTGTCTTCAGATTTTATTACCGTCACACTCGCTGGCGATTGTGTTGGCAGTTGAACATGTATTGCTCGTGGAGAAAGTTGCGAACGGTAGATATTCATAACAACCACAGCCCTCTTTTGGAACAGCCATCAATAGGCATCAATGCAATGCCCGTTCATAGGCATGGTTATAAGGCCTCACACGCATCAATAGTGCTGACACCGATGAATGCCCTAGCGGTCTGAAAGGCGTCATTGTCGGCTGTAAATAATTGCTGATTTCGATCAAGGCAACTGACGACTTGTACGCACATTTCACGATATGACAGTAAATGGCTGACACCAAACCGCGCTATCAGAAAGAGCGCTCGGACGGCGTGGACTTTTCCTAAAGCAGATAAGGTCTATAACTGACAATTGCGGGAGATATATCTGAGTTGCCCATCACTCAAGACATTCTATTGAAACCTCGCGTAGCGAACGCCGCGACGGCACGCCCCCTGCACCGGCTTTAGTGGTAACCCCTCACCCAGGCTCTACTTCTCAACCAAATCCCAGGCAAAAAAAAACCCGGAAATCCTCACTTGCGTGGGCCTTCCGGATTTTCTAAACCGCCAAAAATGGTGGGTCGTGTGGGATTCGAACCTACGACCAATTGGTTAAAAGCCAACTGGTTTTCAGGTCTCGAAACCAATTGGTTATGGGCCTAAATCTACCCGATTTTCGATGCAGCCTCTAATGAATTCACATTAGAGGCTCCAAACCATGAAAATCACTGCGGTCGTTTCGACCAAAGGCGGCGTTGGTAAAACCACCATTGAGGCCAACCTCGGCGCATTCTGCGCGGACGCGGGCCTTCGAACCCTCCTAATCGATCTGGATCCCGCCCAGCCTTCGCTTTCTTCGTATTACCAATTGGTCGAGGAAGCTCAGGGCGGCATCTATGACCTACTCGCGTTCAATATCACCGACTCCCTCAAGATCATCTCCAGCACGACGATTCCTAATCTGTCCCTGGTGATCTCGAACGACGTAAATAACCAACTGAACAGCTTGCTCCTGCAGGCACCGGACGGCAGATTGCGACTGGCCAATCTGATGCCGGCATTCGAAGGCCATTTTGACCTGGTACTGATTGACACCCAAGGTGCCAGATCGGCCATGTTGGAAATGGTAGTTCTCGCGTCTGACTTGGTCATATCCCCTCTTCCACCCAACATGCTCGCCGCACGCGAATTTAGCCGTGGAACCATGCAGATGTTGGATGGCCTCCGTGCATATGGGCGCCTGGGTATGAAAATTCCTCCCGTGCGGATCGCTATAAACAACCTTGATCAAACCACCGACGCGCAGGTGATTGAGCAGTCAGTCCGCGAAATATTCCAAGACAATGAAGAAATCAGCGTTTTGGACAGCATTATTCCTACTGCAGTGGTGTTTCGCAGCGCTGCGTCCCAAGGCGTTCCAGCACACCGCCTGGAATATCGCCAGCCTTCCAACCGCAAATCGCCAGCAGCCCTAGTCGTCATACGCCAATTGGCCATTGAGCTCTTTCCAGAATGGCGCGACCGCTTCGAGGCCATGACCGAAGAGAAGGTGGCAAAATTGCTGAGGGAGGATCGTTGAGATGGCAAAGCCCTCTATCACCGATGCTCGCAGCATTTCTGCAGACGTCATCCTTGAGATTGGCAAGTACTACAGCGCTCAACAATTACGCAGCTTGCAAGCCAAACTTAGTGGTACCGCTCGTGACATCCATTCCCTGACAAGTGGTACGCATCTACCCGGCCGTATAGGCGCTCACTTGAGCTTTGAACAGCGTCAGCTTTTGCAGGACGCCGCGAAGCTTATTGAGTCAGTAAACTCGAACATACGGCACGCAAAGGAGAAGCGCGGCCGCGACGAAAACGTGGCCAAGCGGCGTCAACAAGCACGAGATGCAGAAGCGAAGCGCCTTGTAGCTGAAACATATCTGGAACCTTTCGTCCCTGACCCAGCAGCTCTGGAACCTCTCCTCGATATTCTTAAAACAGCGCTGACGCTCAATCGCGCAGACGTTTTCAGGAATGGTTATTCCCCTGGTGAGTTCAATCTCAGGCTCCGTGATTACCTGTCGCCTGCCCGAACACGAAAGCTCATTGGCTGGACCAGCCCAAATGCGTTCTGGATAAGCACGGTGCTCTCCCTGCGCAATGACGTTGTGCAAGCTATCGAGCAGGAGATTGCTTACGACGATGGTTCCAGCGTCCAGGACCGTCTCAATGTGTTGAAACAGAAGGTTTCGGACTGTCGCGCCCAGGTTTATCTCTCAGCGGATGAAGAGGAAACACTGCGACTTTGGTCAGAGGCGCTCTCTCCTCGTGCCCAGCAGGAAGGGGGTGAGTGATGGATAAGCAAAGAGTTCTTGAAAAAGTTGCTAAATGCTTTGCACTGGCCAACTCCAACGGTGCATCGCCGAATGAAGTAGAAACAGCGCTACGTCAAGCCCGAAACCTGATGAAGCAGTACAACCTCGAAGCCATCGAGGTTGCGGCTCATACGGTTGATGAAGCGAGCGTTGCCACACATACCCGCCGGGCTCCACAAGATTGGCTTCACCTGCTCGCTCAGACGTGTGCGCGAGCGTTCGATTGCCAACACATTGCCTACTACAACCCTTTACAGGGCTGGTCCTTCAAGTTCCTGGGCAAAGGTATTTCGCCAGAGCTCACTGCACACGCGTATTCCGCACTGCTTCACCAATTGGTGGCAGCACGCCGTGAGCATGTAGCCCAACAAAAGCGATGCCAACTGAAAACCAAGCGTCGTCGCGGCGCTCTGTTTGCCGAAGGTTGGATAAACGCCGTGAGTTACAAAGTGGCTGAATTTGCCGGCTCTATGGACAGTAAAACAAGCAAAGCTATCAGCGCTTACTTGGAACACCATCATCCGACGCTGAAAACCTTCGAGATCCGGTCCCTTGAAGCCAAAGGACACGATACGGGATCCCTGACCGCAGGTTGGAATCAAGGGCAACACGTTCGACTTCATCACGGGGTAGGGAAAACAACCCACACCGCTCTCAGTTCTGGAGGTGGCCAATGACACGTCAATGTCTGTCCCCTCTGGCTAAGGCTACCTTGGAGCATGCGCGCTCCCGATTGGGTTTGGTGCCGGTTCAAAAGCATCATATTTGGAGTGAGGCTGAGGAGCGCATGCTCATTGCCCGCTATCCCAACGAAACTACCCAGGCCCTGGCCAATGAAATCGGACTCAGCGTCTATCAGGTTTATGCCAAGGCCAAACGCCTTGGCTTATCCAAAAGCGCTGAATTTCTAAGCAGCAATCTCTGTGGCCGATTTGATGGTAGCTCAGGCACTGAGCATCGCTTTGCCAAGGGCATGACCCCTTGGAACAAAGGCGTCAAGGGACTCCCCTCAGTCGGCCGCATGGCAACAACACAGTTCAAGGCAGGAAACCGGCCCGAGAACTGGCTCCCCGTTGGCAGTCTGCGCACAACACCAGATGGGTATCTGCAGCGAAAAATCACTGACACCGGTTACCCACCAGTTGACTGGCAAGGCGTGCACATCCTGCTGTGGGAAGAGCATTACGGTCCCGTACCCATCAACCAATGCGTGTGCTTCAAGGACGGTAATAAGGCCCATATCGCTCTCGACAATCTAGAGCTGCTCACACGAGCGGAGCGTATGCGCCGCAACACCATCCATCGCTATCCGGAAGAGCTGAAGTCCGCCATTCGCGCCATCGGCAAACTCAAGCGCACCATTCGTGAGGCTGAACATGAAAAACAAGATTGAGGATCTCCGCAATCACCTGTTCGTCACTATTGAAGGCCTGCTCGACCCCGACAAGCCAATGGAACTCGATCGCGCTAAAGTCGTGGCCGAAGTTGCCCAGGTGATGATCAATTCGGCCAAGGTCGAAGTGGACATGGTCAAAGCTCTGGGTGCAGCTGACGGCAGTGGCTTTATGCAGATAGATCAGGGGAGGTTGAAATGAATCATCTCGACCTATCTCCACCCCACTCCGTCGAGGCCGAACAAGGCGTATTAGGCGGGCTGCTGCTCGACAATAACGCCTGGGATCTCGTCGCAGACAAGTTGGAATACTCGGATTTTTTTCGGCACGATCATCGGTTGCTCTTCGGGACTATTGCCAGCCTGGCCGACAAAGCCATTCCGTTCGATATCGTGACCGTACATGACGCATTGGAGAATCCCGACGAAGCGGGTGGCCTCGCCTACCTCGGCGAATTGGCCAAAAACACCCCGTCAGTGGCCAACATAGAGCACTACGCATTCATCGTACGTAACCGCTCTCAGCTCAGGCAGCTCATGACCCTGGGCTATCAGTGCTCTCGCGAAGCTACAGATCCGCAGGCCGACGCAACGGAAGTTCAGGAGTCCATCGAGCAGCAACTCTTCGCCTTGGGGGAAGGTAAAAGCGCGTCGGAGTTCGTCAACATCAACAAGTGCCTTACGGCGGTCGTCGAGCAAATAGATGAGCACTTCAATGGTGATGTAGCGGTGACCGGCGTGCCTTCAGGCCTGGACGATCTGGACGAGATGACGTCTGGTTTCCAGGAAGCCGACTTGATCATCCTCGGCGCACGTCCGTCGATGGGTAAAACATCTCTGGCCTTGAACTTTGTGGATACAGCGCTGCAGGCAAAGCCTGATCGTACGGTCCAGGTTTTCAGCATGGAGATGCCCGCTAAAGCGCTGCTCTATCGACTGATGGCTATCCTTGGCCATCTCGACCTTGGCAAGCTGTTGAAGGGCAAGCTCGATGACGAAGACTGGCCGAAACTGACCGCCGCAGTTTCGCGCATCAACAGCTACGGTGAGCGCTTGGTCATAGACGACTCATCAGGTCTTACACCTGGTGCGATCAGGGCCAAATCCCGGCGTGCAGCTCGCCGGTTCGGCCACCCGAGCCTGATCCTTATCGATTATCTGCAGCTCATGCGCTGCCCAGGTCAAGAAAACCGGGCGAATGAAATCAGCGCTATCTCCCAAGCACTTAAAGCGCTGGCCAAGGAGATGAACTGCCCAGTAGTCGCCCTTTCTCAGCTCAATCGGGAACTGGAGCGCCGCCCAAACAAGCGCCCAATAAATGCCGATTTGCGTGACAGCGGCGCCATTGAACAGGACGCGGACCTGATCATGTTCGTGTACCGCGACGAGAAGTATCACCCGGAGACCGAACACAAAGGCATTGCAGAAATCATCATCGGCAAGGCTCGTAACGGCCCGACCGGAACGGTGCGCACCGCCTTTATTCCACACCAAACCCGCTTTGCAAATCTCAGTGCTAGCAGTGGCTCGCAAGGGGTTCAGCCATGAAAAAAACTCCCGCTATCTCTCATTGGTGCCGTAGTTGTGACGGTCACCATCCGATACATCAGGTGAGTGGAGTTGTACCGGCCTCCCCTGACGATGAAGTGGACGTGCTGATTTGCCCAACTTGCAATAGCTATGACATCGAGGAGCTTCTGGAGGTGCCAGATGCACAGTAACGCCTCACTTTTCCCAAACATTCATGCCGGTGCAGGATTCGAATCCTCGGCCGTGGTTCACGCTCATAAAACGGGGATCAACCCCATTGAACTGGACGCTCTTGCTCAATCGATTGGTCGCCTTGCTCGTGACCACAGCACAGTGGTCCCGTTGAGCATGCGTGGCGATCTTCAGGAGTTTCAGGAGCTCGGCTACATCGAGGTATCCGAAACAGCAAGCTCAACGCTCACCGTCGAACTGCTCTGCGCAGGTGCGTTGCTCTCAAGCTACTTCTGGTCGGTTTGGGTCCCCCGTCACCTCCAAAGCTGCTCGTTGAAAGTGGCTGTGATGTCCCACCTGCAACATCCAGAGCCAGTTCAACACTGCAGCGTTGTATTCCGCGTGCCAGGGGCACGTGAAGCAACACGTCAATTTCTACATGAGCTGGGTACCAAGTTTCCTGGTGATCAGGCTGAAATCATTGCGATTCAGGCCGGCAACGTTCTGGCAGACAAGGATGTTGATCAATGACCGTCAGCCGTTTACGTGGACAGCACGAGAACCTTCGCCACTTGGTGGAGTTTGCAGAGGCTAACGGCTGGAACGTCTCTCGAACTCACGGTGGCCACATCAAGTTCACCAAAGCTGGGCTTGGGTCCATTTACACCTCGTCAACCTCAAGCGACCACCGCTCAGGCCTAAACGCTAAGGCCCGACTTCGTCGCGCTGATCGGACTCAATCTCAACTTACTCAGGATGCCATCTAATGCCTATTCGTCATTGCATCGTTCACTTGATCGACAAGAAACCCGACGGCACACCCGCGGTCTTGCATGCCAGCCAACACGAATTGGCGAGGTCGCAAGCCCTAGAAAATATGTTGTCCGACTTCAACGAAGCCTACAACGCCAAACAGGGCAAGGCTTGGGGCTTCTTCCATGCAGAGTCCGGCGCATACCCTTTCAGTGGCTGGCTGAAGATGTACTTCGACGGTAACCAGGACTTCACGCAGTTTAGCCTGGAGGCAGTCGAGCACCTGCAAAGATTGATTGAGGAGTCCAACCTATCAACCGGCGGCCACGTGCTGTTTGCGCACTACCAGCAAGGCATGACCGATTATCTGGCGATCGCCTTGCTGCACCACAGAGATGGCGTGACGGTGACGGACGATTTGGACGTATCCCTATCGCGTCACCTCGACCTTGGCCAACTGCACCTGGCAGCGCGTATCAACCTGTCCGAGTGGCAGAACAACAAGCAATCCAAGCAGTACATCTCATTTATCAAGGGCAAGAGCGGCAAGAAGTTTTCGGAGTACTTTCGCGAGTTCATCGGCTGCCAGGAAGGCGTCGACGGCCCGGGCGAGACCCGCACCCTGCTCAAGGCTTTCAGCGACTTCGTTGAAAGCGAAGACCTGCCGGACGAATCCGCACGCGAGAAAACCAAGACCCTGGTGGACTATGCCAGCAGCCAGGCCAAGCTTGGTGAGCCCATGGGCTTGGAAGAACTGTCGAGCTTGATCGATGAAGATCGGCCAAAAGCGTTTTACGACCATATCCGCAACAAGGATTACGGCCTGTCGCCGGAAATCCCGGCGGATAAGCGCACCCTCAACCAGTTCCGCCGTTTCACCGGCCGCGCCGAAGGCTTATCCATCAGCTTCGAAGCGCACCTCCTGGGCGACAAGATCGAGTACGACGAGGCTTCAAGCACGCTCACCATCAAAGGTTTGCCTACCCAACTCAGTGATCAGTTGAAACGTCGCTGAACATACCCCTGCCCGATAAGTAATGGAGAACGCTATGAGCAATGAAACCAAACGTCAGCTCGAAGAAAAATTCGTAGTCCGCCTTCCGGACGGAATGCGCGAGCGAATCGCACTGCAGGCACGTGAAAACACCCGGTCAATGAACTCGGAAATCGTTCACCGCCTGGAAGCGACCGCGGGGCTTGAAGCCGCTTTGGATCGAGCCCACAAGATCATTGATCAACTGTTGGCCGCAGCTCCGGCCAATGAGCAAGCTGGGGCAAGAGTATGAAACCGTCATTGGCCCAGAGCATGAAAGAAAAGCTGCAGTTGCCTGGCTTCGAATCGAAGTCGCCTGCAGCCGCCCGCTTGAGCGATCCCATCGTCGACACACCGATGTTACTGACATTGGATGAGACGCTGCCGTATGACGAGAACCCACGGACCACGCGCAACCCCAAATACGATGACATCAAGGAGTCGATCCGTCAGCGTGGCTTGGATACGCCACCGCCGGTGACCCGAAAGCCTGGTGAGGAGAAGTTCCGGATCAGGAACGGCGGCAACACTCGACTCGCGATTCTCAACGAATTGTACCGTGAGACCGGGGACGAGAAATTCTTCAGGTTCCACTGCCTGTTTCGTCCATGGGATGCAGTCCGGGGGGAGATTATTTCTCTCACCGGGCACTTGGCCGAAAACGATCTGCAGGGGCAACTGCTGTTCATCGAGCGGGCAATTGGTGTCGATAAGGCAAGAGCGCTATATGAGGAAGAAGCAGGCGGATCGATATCTCAAAGTGAACTCTCTCGACGTTTGAAAGCTGACGGGTATCCAATCTCTCAGCCCCACATCAGCAGAATGCAAGATGCTATTCGCTACTTGCTTCCTGTAATTCCCGCAATGTTGTACTCCGGCCTCGGATTTGATCGAGTTATAAAACTGTTAGGTTTGAGAAAAACCGCCCTTCAGTGCTGGGAACGTAATTATCAGCAGCAAGGAAACGAGCTGCCTCTTGAATTCGAAACAGTCTTCCAAGATGTTCTGTCTCAGTTTGAGGGAGATGCCGAAGAGTTTCTGTTTCAGCGCTTCCAGGACGAGTTGATAGCTCAACTGCAAAAGCCGCTGAATCTCGGGTACGAGAAAATCCTGCTGGAGATTACCCAGAATCAGGACCAATTGCGCAGATCCACACCGATACTCGAACTGCCTCAACCCACCTTAACCTTGGGTGGTATTCCGCAGGGTGTTAGCTCGACCGAGATCGGTAACCCTCCCTCTCAAAATCCGGCACACCAGTCGCCCGCCCCCCAGACCGGGGGAGCGATTCAAACCAACACAGCACAACAAAAAAGCAAAGATCCAATCAAGCCGCAGGTCACGCCACCTCCCTTGGCGCAGATGAGCCCTGAAGAGCAGAAGAGCCGTCTGGACGGGCACGTTGCGAGTCCAGTAACGACTTCAGCAAGGGTCGAAAAGATGAAACGCGAAGTCGCGGCGCTTGATGGGGAGATTCTGCCTGACTTTGCTGCCAATGCTTTGGTGGCCATCCCGGTTCAAGCCGGTGGACTGAATCCCATTTCTGACCTCTGGTACATCGAACGCGAGATCGATAATCCCGTCACCCTGCGTCAGCATATTGCTCAGCTGGCACGGGAAGTTGCGAGTACAGTCAATGCACCTGGTGAATTCCTGGACCTCGACGGAGGGGTGGGCTTTAGCTATCGACATCCAACTGAAGACGTCGAAGTCACCGCTACAGCCCAGCACACTTTGACGCTGCTCCAGTCATTGAGCGGCTCGATCGCCATCGCGTTGAAGATGATTCAACAACAGCCTGAACAGGCTGGTTCACTTGCCGATTTCGAATTTGCTGCAGGTCTCGGCCAGATCCTATTGGGTCAACCCTATACCAAGGATCAATCTCCAGATAACACGAATCGTCTGAGCGATGGCGCGCTGGTGAAGCTTTTTCGAATTATTCGTCTCGCAAGACGTTTGATCGACTTAGAAATCAAGTCAATGGCCAACAACAATCCGAGTTCACCTAGCTGATTGGGTCGATGGCAGGGAGAGAGTCGTATGTCCAAAACACCTATCAATGAAGCCATCTTGTCTCAGGTGCTGCACCACATGCGCAACGGCCAACTCCGTCGCTGCATAGAGATGGGATTGGAGCCCGAAATTTTGGCCCAGCTTCAACAACCTTCGGTGCTGAGCTTGCTGCTTAACACTCCCGTTTCCTGGTGCAGCGTCACGATTGATGGGGACATGGTGAAGAAGCTGCTGACCGGGGCACAACGTTCTGACGAGGAGGTACGCATGATTGAACGTGCTCTCCGATTGGGCGCTACGACGCAGATGCTGCAACAGTTCTTTGGCTTGTCACCCCAAGACGTCGCCCTGCAACGGCTGGTGATCGGAGTAACGGCACGTCGTGGCCGGTGGCGAGAGTTCAGCGAAGAGATGGATGCTCAACTTTGGTACCGCTGGACTCACCTGATGAAAGAGCATCAGGTTGAACTGGATGACAGCCTGGCGTTGCTGGACGTGGCCATGCTGGTGGCAGAAGAACTCAATGCCCCACAGGGCGCCGACTCAGCTGAAGGCACGGAAAACCTCAGCTTAGCGATTATTTGGCACCGCGTTCAGTCCTGGATCAGAGAGGGTCTTTATCCGCCTTCGCATCCCAGCGCTGGATTCACAAAAGGTTTGAAGCTGGTGTCATCAGCCAACCATCAGTTGTCCCTACCGACAGTGACACTGGAGCAAGGTGACAACGATCTATGAAGTTGTCCCGGCTCCCCTTCTCGACACTTCTAGACTCTGCATCAGGGCATCTTGAGGCTCATCTGCGTCAGAAAAAAGAGTCGACGCCCCCGGGGATTGAGGGCTCAACGCCCTACTCTGGCATTATTTTCAGCGGTAACCCTCATGAGACAGTTCCTCGTCGATTGCTTCTGGATGATCGACTGTCTCCGCTTGAGCGAAATGCCTGGCAGGTATTCCGCCTACTGATTAATGACGACGGTCTGACGGCGTTCCCCACCTATGATCAGCTACGGCCATACCTGGGCATGCTACCCGGCAGACCGGCGTCCCGTGAAACGGTATCAAAAGCCTTGGTCACGCTTCGCCTGACTCGCTGGCTCAGCCTCGGTCGTCGCGTGCGTAATGACCTCAGTGGTCAGGTTCAAGGCAACGTCTACCTCCTTCACGATGAACCTGTAACGCCTGGTGAAGCGCTGGAGTTCGACAAAGACTATCTGCAGTTACTCGCTCAATCGATGGAGCATCAGACCAAGGCGATTCGTGAAGTCGCTGAAATTGCCTGGAAGGAGTTCGCCGCAGATCCGGAGGTTGGTCAGCGATTACCGACTCGGTTGAACATCATCGAAGCTCGCTTGAACAGTCAGTCATGGGTTCAGGCAACAGCCCTTCAGCCTTTGACTGCGCCCGAGTTCGGAATCCGAACTCACCAAAATATAGCTCCCTCCACCCTGAGTTCGGAATCCGAACTCAGTGAATCCAGCGGTAAGCGAATCGCTTTTGAGCTGAGTTCGGAATCCGAACTCAGCCGTAAATCACTGAGTTCGGACTCAGTTCGGAATCCGAACTCATATAGTACGTATACAGATACAAACAAAGATGTTTGTAAAAGCTCTGTACATGTACCGCCCACGTCAGATGACACGGCTGCAGACTTCCTGGATGCCCTGCACCGGCTGCCCACGGATCAGAAACAGAGTGCCCTTGTGGCGTTGCAGAAAGTCCCTCCAGAGGTGAAACCTGCGCTCATCAAGCAATGGGTGCACCGTTGTGACACGGGAGGCGTTCGAAACCCTTTTGGGTATCTGATGACGCTTGTCGCCACGGCGGTACGAGGTGACTTCAACAGCAATTGGAAGCCAGACGACAAACCACGTCTCAACCACATGAACACGGGTAGCCGGTCGACGGGCTCAAGCACCGTTGAAGTTGCTCAACCGGTGAAAGCGATGGTGACTCCACGCAATCCGGAATCGATACAAACCGCCAATCAAACACTGAGCGAGATGCTGCACCTGCTAAAGCCCAATCGGAGCACCCATTCATGACTCCGGACGGAAATGTAAGTCAGCCAAGCTATGCCGCCCGCATGGCGCTGACCAGACTTGACACCAGTTATGGCAGAGAGCTGAGTGATTCGGGCCGAATCATTCAACCAGGATCCCAGGTCAGCGGCATAGCCGAGCTGAGTGTTGCTGCCCGCAACACCCAGCCAGGATTCGATATCGGTGGAGGCATTCAGCCAAGTGATGTGGCCCGCATCACCCTGACAGAATCCGTAATCTGTGGTGGCCGTCGGCTAAGTGCTGTGGCCCACACCACTCACCAGGGATCAGATACTCCAGGTGGCAACTCAAAGCTATGTGGGCCACATAACTACCGGCTGGATGATGTGTCCCGCATCACCCTGACAGGATCCGTAATCTGTGGTGGCCGCCGGCTAAGTGCTGTGGCCCACAACACTCAACAGGGATTCGATACTCCAGGTGGCAATTCGAAGCTATGTGGGCCACATAACTACCGACTGGATGACGCGGCCCGCATCACCCTGACAGGATCCGTAATCTGTGGTGGCTGTCGGCTAAGTGCTGTGGCCCACACCACTCAACAGGGATTCGATGCTCCAGGTGGCAACTCGAAGCTATGTGGGCCACATAACTACCGACTGGATGATGCGGCCCGCATCACCCTGACAGGATCCGTAATCTGTGGTGGCTGTCGGCTAAGTGCTGTGGCCCACACCACTCAACAGGGATTCGATACTCCAGGTGGCAATTCGAAGCTATGTGGGTCACATAACTACCGACTGGATGATGCGGCCCGCATCACCCTGACAGGATCCGTAATCTGTGGTGGCTGTCGGCTAAGTGCTGTGGCCCACAACACTTACCAGGGATCCCGGATCGCTGACGGCAGTCAGCCAGACAATGTTGCTTCTCTCCTTCTATATATAGACGCATCAACAAATCCCCTTCCGTCTGACTATGGATTTATTGCTGCGTCCGTAGCAGCCCAATTGCAGCATGGCCATGTCAATCCTCTTTCCAAGGAATAACTGCACCATGGCTGACAATTACCGGCTCAATATTGGCTCACTACGCAGCGATGTGAAGCTCACCCTTCACACGCATCACGCTGCACGGATCTGGATGGGACGCCCAAAAAACGATCTCAAGGTCGGCATCATCGGATTGTCTGGCTTCTGCACTGTAGTCAATCGAATGTCACGTGGCGCCCAGCAGGATGATCCATATTCAGATTGGTGGATGATCCAGCTGGAAGAGAAAATCCGGGATTCAAAGGAGGCACTCAAAACCATCGAAGATCGTCTCGACACAGCCATGGCTTCCCTTCCCCCGGCCATCAGTATCAGCGAAAACCTGTCCATCCAGCCTGTCAGCCTACCTCTGTATATCGCCAATCCACTCGGCTTCCAAGCCGTGTACCTGCTGACCAACTACGACGAAATTGTCAGGCGCATTTTGCTGGCCCAGCATGTCGGTCTGGTCGGTCGTCACGATATGGAAACTTGGATCGATGAAGGCGCAGCCGTGCTGCGCAGACTTTTTGGCCTGGCCCAGATCTATAAATACTCCGGCGCTACACGCGATGACTTCGCCGCCAACAATGCCAAGGCTGAAGCAGCCCGCAAAATGTATGAGCGTTACGGAGAACTGCCGCAGGACATCCTGGAAGGCACCCGCCGTTCGAACTTTGCTCCCCCCATCATTCGCGGCCAACAGCAATCCGAGGCGAGTGATCACTTTGATGATACCGAGGAAGGCTGATGGTCATGGGCCAGACGTCCTCAGAAGACGGCGTGCTGCAACAGACCGCCTTCCGACCACTGCAACAGGATGCCTTCCAGCGACTGCAACAGGCTGCCTCACTAAAAGGCCTTTTAAAGCCTTTTAAAGGTAAGGGGGAGCTGAGCCAATTTGCCGATCTATGCCGGGTCCAAGAGTCGGGATTAAAAGCACTTGCCCAGGAAGTGCTGAGCCAGGCTCGCCGATATCCATTCACCCTTGTGCCAGTTCGACTGACCGAACAGAACACCCAGGCCGGTACCCAATTTCTGAGATGGCAGCAGGTCACGGACCGCCGAATGGGCGTCGGTGTTTGGGCAGACATGATGGGTTCATCCAGAACACCAGAAACCATGCTGCAGGATTTGTACGCAATGGAACTGCAGCGCATCACGCTGAACATGCAAATGAGCTTGATGCACTCAATTGCCAAACAGGCCGCCGATTGCGCCGAAAAAATGGGCCAGGCAGAGGCCGTGTACACCGCTCGACTGCAGCAGCTCACCAATCAAACGCAACATCCATAACCTCGGAGAATACTCATGTCCACACCTGTACAAGGCTGGGAAGGCAATATCGGCTCCACCCCGGAATTCAAAGAGTTCGCCAACGGCAACAAGGACCCACGGAGGCTCATGCGGGTCAACGTCTACTTCGACAACTCGATTCCGGACGGTAAAGGCGGGTATGAAGATCGTGGGGGGTTCTGGGCGAACGTCGAGTGGTGGCACAAAGATGCTGAACACTACTCGCACCTGTTTCAGAAGGGCATGCGCGTGATCGTTTCCGGCCGAGCCGTAATGGATCGCTGGGAAAAAGATGGGGAGGAAAATGCGGCTCTGAAGGTTCAAGCCTCGCGGGTCGCCATCTTGCCGCACAGGATTGCGAGCGTGACCCTGTCACCGTCGCAGGGCCAAGGCAGCCCGTCACGTGATCAGTCCAGTCCGCAACCTGCCCCTGATTTCGACGACTACCCGGACCCCGACCGTCCGTTCTGATTGCAGGGGCTTAATTTTGGCCCCCCAATCGTTAAGCTCGTGGTGGAGGGAAAAACATCAACGTCTTTCCCTCCCCAATCGTGAAGCCTTAAGGTGTATGACAATGCGGGACGATGATGAGGTGAGGTGTCCAGATGGCTGGCTTCTGGTAGCAGCGGATCACCCCACGTTGGGACGGCTGTACTGGCGGTACTGTGATGAGAGCGACGTCAACGCAGCAGACTTCTACGGTATCACCGACAACATTCGACTCGCCTCCTGGATAAAAGCTGGTTGGCGTGATAAAGACGTCTGGGCTGATGACTACAGTGACATGAGCTCATTCGTTGCACGAAGATTCATACAAGAGCTTTTGAACCCTGATCGCTACGACACCAACTATTTCGAACTTTTCAACTGGGATGATGAGTCTGAGGATCTTGAGCTTCATGGCGATTTACACGATTTTCAACGACGAAGTGGTCAGTCCGTTGAGTTCTTCGTGCATTGGCTAAGGGCCACCAATTGGTTCGACATCCCGGCACCTGGCTGCAACACCCTCCCGTAAAAAAATCGCGCCAAGCGCGGATCTGCTGGAAGATGAATTTGAGCATCGAGGAGCAACCGGCATGGGTGATAACGCTTTCTTGCCTAAGACCTCTGACAAGCGCAGTTGCAACAACCCTCACCTGACGGTTATTGCCACTGGTGCGGCCGCTGCGCGGAAAGGGCTACGGGTGTATGACTGCCCTTACCAACATCCCGCTATGCGTGCGTCGTGGCTAAAGGGCTTTGCCCAGGCACAGCAGCTCTCGCTGGACCTATAGCCGCTTAATGCCCTCCCCCGCGTATTGACCATTTCCTATTGAAGCCCTACCCGCCTGACGCAACAGTCCCGCTCTGATTATCTGAGAGGGACACACCGTGAAGCTATTGATTATCGAGGCACCAGGTAAGCGGAAAAAGCTTCAGCCAATGATGGAGAAGCTGCGCCCAGATGAAGACTGGAAGGTGGTTGCAAGTGGTGGGCACATACGCGACTTGCCGGCCAGTGGGCAGGACGACAGCATGATCACTACCGGTGTCCGCAAAAATTACAGACCGGTGTACGTGATCCTGGATAAAAGCGCCAAGGCTGTGCAAACGATGAAGGCCGCAGCTAAACAGGCCGATGAAATCTACCTCGCAACCGACCCGGACCGCGAAGGTGAAGCCATCAGCTGGCACATCCAGCAGGTACTGGCGGTCAAATCCTACAAACGCATCACCTTCAATGAAATCACCCTCAAGCGTGTCGCAGAGGCTCTAGCCAACCCTCGCCAAATCGATTTGAACAGGGTTGCCTCACAGGAGTGCCGGCGTGTTTTGGATCGCTTGGTGGGCTACCTGGTGACCCAAGAGTTGCGGCGCCTGATGGGCAAACCTACTTCCGCTGGCCGCGTTCAATCACCCGCCGTGTTTCTCGTGGTCTTGCGCGAACGCGAGATCCGCAACTTTCAGGTGGTCAATCACTTTGGCGTGCGTCTGTTCTTTGCCGATGTAAGTCGGGGCACCACTTGGTATGCCGAGTGGCAACCGGTACCGGATTTCGCAAGCAAGGACTTCCCCTATGTTCAGGATAGCAACCTAGCTCAACACGTCGCCGGCACTCGAAATGTGGTCGTGGAGTCCTGCGAGGATCGCAAGGCCGAGCGTCATCCTCCCGCACCATTCATCTCGTCGACCCTTCAACAAGCTGCCAGCAACGCCTTGAAATGGGATCCGGACAAGACCATGCAGGTGGCCCAGCGCTTGTACGAGCAAGGCGTGATCACTTATCACCGAACTGACAACCCAAACGTCCCAGATGAAGCCATGGTAGATATTCGAACGGTGGCCAACGCTCTTGGATTGAAAGCCGTAGATGACCGGCGCACGTTCAAAGCGGCCGAAGGCGCCCAGGAAGGCCACCCTGCCATCACACCCACCTATTGGTCCGAAAGATCCGCCGGCGAAAACGATGACGAACTGGCCCTGTACAAGTTGATCTGGGTTCGGGCATTGGCCAGCCAGCTCGAAGCCGCCATCTATGACGTGCGCACTGCGAAACTGCTCGCCGTTGGTCCTGGCGGCAAAGCGCTGCGCTTCACCGCATCGGGCAAAACGCTCTACCACCATGGATGGCTGAAGGTGCTCAAGGGCGATGATACGGATGAGGAGGAAGACGCAGAAGCAAACAACCCCGTGCCAGCGCTCACTCCAAAACAGATTCTTTCGGTCCACAGCGGCGAACTGCTGAAGAAGAAAACACAACCACCGTCACGCTACACCAAGGCCAGCCTGATCAAAGAAATGGAACGGCGCGGTATCGGTCGTCCAAGTACGTTCGCCTCCATCTTGAAGAACATCACCAGCAAAGGACTGATCGAGGAAAAGAGCCGCAAACTGGTACCGGCGCCTCTGGGGGAGGAAACGATCGCGAAGCTCGAAGGGTTCTTCAGTTTCGTGGAGCTGGATTTTACGCGGGAATTGGAGCGCGACCTGGACAAAATCGCCCAGGGCCAAGACACCTACGGCGCCGTCGTTGCACGTCTGCATAAGCGCCTGGAAGAGGAACTGTCTCAGCAACGTGGTATGCCAAGTGTGCCAATGGCGTCAGCTCCACGCCCAGCCACAGCCGGTGGCGCTTTCAACTGTCCCAAATGCAATCAGCCTCTCGCAAGGCGTCAGAAAAAAGGGGACGGCGGCTATGACTTCTGGGGCTGCACCGGGTACAGGTCCAACGGCTGCAAAGTCAGCTTTCCCTCACTGAATGGCAAACCAGACTTCGATAAACCCAGAGGGGTTTAACTCTTACTACCGAGAGCATAATTCACTGCTAACGGTGTTATGCATTAACGCTGGAACCTACCTCTTCCGTACCTGACATTCCTCTGCGAATAGCGGAGGAGGTCACGGGTGAGCGAACAGAAAAGACAATCGGTGTTGGGACTGCGCATCTTAGCGCCGAAGCTGGAAAAGTTCTCAGATCGCCAGATTGAAGTGGCCCAGACTTGGGCTTTGCATTTTCAGATCTCACCTTCCCTCCTGACCTCGTTCATCGAGCACTACCTCAACTCTAATGTCCACTCCCGCTGCTGGTGTGTGGCATGGGACAGTACCAATGCTCAAACGCGCCAGGTTCTGGCCAGGATCGGCAACCAGCTTCAGTACTTCGACGGCCAGCAATTAATGGCCTGCAAGATCGTAACTAAAGATCGCGTACATAAAAAAAAGG